>JACRMR010000022.1 GCA_016214895.1 candidate division KSB1 bacterium | reverse complement strand
GGGGGGCAGGAGCGGGTTCAGAAGGCCCAGCTCCGCAAACAGGTTCTGCGCGTGCTCCGGGAAGAGCGACTTCTCATCGAGCTCCTTGGCTCTCGGTGCGATCTCCCGGTCCGCGACCTTGCGCACCATGTCCAGGGTGATCTTCTGTTCTTCGGTCAGGCGGTTCATCGGACAACCTCCGGATGGGGTGTGGCATTTCCTGGTTCCGACGGTGTTGGACCTTTCAGGCAGTCTCCTTCAGGATCTCCCTGGCAATGACCAGACGGTCGCCTTCGTCCACGTCGACCCGATGTCGATTCCGGCGAGATATGTGCGGGGCCTCTATTCGTCCAGCGTCTCGATGAAGGCCTCGATGCGCGTCCGCATCGGTGCAAGGGCGCCCTCCGAGTAGTTGTGCTCCACAGACGTGAAAGGCACTTTCAAGTACCGGAGGTAGTCCATGAGGTCCACCATCTCAAAACCGTGAGGATCGCAATACCGAACCGTCAGCAGGATCACGCCGTCGACGTCCCAACCCTCGATGAAGCGCCGGAGATGGCTGTAACGAGCCTCCAAATCCGTGACGTGATCTTTCTTCATTGCCCCCTGTCCCTTGTCGATGAAGGTCCTCGCAGTACGTACGTCCACCAGATACCTCTTCGCGAGCGCTGACATCAGATCGCCACTCGTGTCCACGTCGCTCTGGAAGGGGCGGGTGCCCTCGTCCAGATCGTCTGTCACCACGTTGGCCCCGCCAGCTTCGATCACGTCCAGGTATGCGGCGTCGTCGACCACGCTGCCCCACACCATGACGCGGCGCCGCTTGGGCGGACCCCCGTGACCTCGGCTTCCGGCCTCGGCGATGACTTCGCGTAGGAGCGAGAGACTCGGCCCAACCGGCAGGCTCTGGACCGCGAGGATCACCTCCAGAGTTTCGCGCCCCGAGAGCGCAGGGGGATCGGCTCGGTTCAGATCATAGAGTGCCCGGACGAGGGCCCGTTGCTCGTTGTACGCGCGGGTCGTTTCCCTGAGCTTCTCTTGGGAGAGGGGTCGCCCGACGAACCGGCTCATCTGGGTGCAGAAGTTGTCGATCTGGTTTCGAAAGTACTCGACGGCATAGCCATGCGTGGTGGCGGGAATATCGATGAAGTGGGTGAAGGGAAAGTTCACGAACGACAACAGCACCCGGGCGGTCTTCTCCTGTGCGTCGCAGGGGTGGGCCATGGCGAAACCGTCGAGGAAGCTCAAGTTGCCCTTGAGCGAAAGGTCCAGGACGCTTCTCATGTAGGGGCAGAAGGCGGCGGGCAACCCGCGATCGGCCTCAGTGACGGGCTCCCGAATGTCGCCGAGGATCCGAAACGGCACCACATCGAAGGCTTCTACAATTTCCAGTGGGACGTGAATCGAGAGATAGCCGACGACCTTCTTTCCGTCCCTTTGCAGGGCCCTGGCGTATTCCTGCCTCGACCGGAGAATCTCTTTGGCTCTCGCTAAACCCGTGTTCGCCATGTCGGGCGCCCCTTCTTCTCTCGGCAAGAGTTACCAGTCCATGCCTGCTCTTTGTCGCTTCTCACGGTGGTGCTCCATGCTCTCCTCGAACGCCTCGGCTCTGCGCAGCGCGTCGCCCGGATCGAAGAGCGTCAGGTCCACAATGTCCCCCTCGACCGAGAGGCTGGGCACGTGCAGTTTGGTCTCGAGCGTCTCGCGGATGAATCCCAAGTGCGTCGATGCGCTTCGGCACGTTACGAGAGGGTGCAAGAACATCCCGTCGATCTTGTATTCTTTGGCGAAATGAACATAGGGGTAGCCCAGGTAGCCGAAGTCACCGCCGTCTGCGGCCGCATACTTATAGTAGCCCGTATTGTATTGGAGGCTGTGGCGTGCGATCTTCTCCACCGGGTCGCTCACGTGCGACAGGTCGATCGGAATCGGAGGGTGATAGGCCCAGCTCTCCACCACGAAGTTCCATCCACGCTCGGCAAGAGCGTCGAAGAATTTGAGGCTGTGCCACGGTGGCAGTTCGGCAAACCCGAGTCGGTACTTCTCATGGGCCACGGCGCCTTGGCCCTTGGCGATCAAAGCCGAAACCTCGTCGTGGAGGGCCTGATATTCGGAGATCGCAGACTTGATGTCTCCCAACAGGTACAACGATGCCGGCATGCAAGCCCAGAAGTGGCGGGAATGCATAGGGCAGGGAGCCGCTTTGCGAAGTTCGTTCACCTCGTACCACACCCGGTTCATCTCGGTCATGTCGGCCACGACCTCTTCCAGGCGGTCCGTGCTGAGGCGCTGGCCCAACAACCGCTCGACGAACCGGATGAACTCCCGCGTGTTCTCGGTGGCGACCTTCACGCAGCTTTCGTAGACCCCAGGTTGGAAGAACTCCTTCACACCCGGGATGGGCATCTCCAGGGTGTAGACGGGCGCGTCAAGGTAGTGCCCCAGACCTTGGAACCACTTGTAGCGGGCATCGCATAGGGAGTTGGACGCCACCAGCAGGATCGGCTGAGGCATTCCGCCCATCGGCGCCTCCGGCGGGATCTTCCCTTCCATCTCGCGCATCATCCGGTGGGTGTAGCCATAGTTGTTTCGGGCGTAGCTGCAGAGGTGGGTGGGGAAGCCCGCGGCATCAGACCGTTCGAGGTAGGTAGCAGCCACACCGGCAGACGCGCAAACCGCCCCGTAGTTCTCGGGGTAGACCACCTCGACGTCCATGGCCTTGAGGATCGGCGACCCCTGCCAGAAGTTGACCATGCTCCACACCGGGGGCCTGCCCTCAGCCATCGCCTCCACGCTCCTCTTGTAGGAGGCATCCACCCTGGCGCGGAGCGGATACATGGATTCGAGACTGTTGATCCGTTTGACTTTCTTCTCAGGGCCCATCGTCGCTCCTCTTCCGGTCGTCCGTCTCTTTGACGCCAGGGCCAAGCATCCCAGGATGTGTCGCCAGGTACTCTGCCAGCGTCGTCGACGCGTGTGCCGCCGCCCATGGCACGAGGGAGTTCGTTTCCAGACGAAGGCCCCCTGCCCTCTTGTGGTCTTCCGCCGTGATTCAGATCCGGTTGGCTGGCACACACTGACCGCTCACCAGGCCGTCCGTCTGTGCAGGCCCGGCCGGCTTTGCACACAAATGCTAGGGTGAGCAAGCAACGTGCCAACAAGATCCTGCACCGGTCATTCCGGCGACCCGTGAGCAAATACTCTCCTGTTTGGGAGGAGTGACGGGTCCACGAAGCAAGAAACACTGCGTGAAAAGTGTCTCGCGTTCGAAGAGGCACCAAGAACCGATGGCGCTCATGGCACACGGCCCTATTGGCGCCCATCATTTCTTGGGCGGAAGGTCGCTCGGCCGCACGAGAACTGCCACGACCTCACAGGGGATCGACGTTCCGCCTTGTAAAGAAGCAGACAGGCTGCGCTCCCCGGCTCTGTGGTTGCTGGACGACGCCGTCGGCCAAGGGGAACATTCCGCGTTTGCACCGCATGGTGTTGGAAACAGTTGTCTCGAACTGGCTGACATGGCTGGGCATGCCGTTTGCTGACGACCGAGGCAATGGTCTGTTCGACTTCAAAAAGGTGTCAAAGTCCCGGGCGACCGTCGGTTGAGAACCCGAACCCGCAGCCCGACACATAGAAAGGCATCATGGACCGAGATCCCAATGACCACAGGCCAGCGTCATGTGAAGGAGCGAGGGCCGGGGCCCCAAGATCGGCAGACCGGCTCTCGACGGGTCGCAGCCAGACGGAAGGAGGCGCTCACGCACCCTTCAGGGCGGTGCCCGGGACTTCGCGACATTCGGCCCCAGCCGTTCGTTCCCCGGTGTCTGAGGGCGCGTTGAACTTCGGCGACCTCGGTACCCGGAACCCGCGACTCATGCAGGTCATGGCCAGGATCGCCAAGATCGCCCTGACGGACTTGAATGTCCTGCTCGTCGGTGAAACCGGGACCGGAAAAGAGGCGATCGCGAAGCACATCCACGACGAGAGCAGGCGGCGATCGCGTCCGTTCAAAACGGTCGATTGCCGAACGATCGACACACGAGTGTTCGGTAACAGTTTCTTCGCATATGCGCATGCGACCTTCACAGGTAACGACTCCCGGCGCGGACTGGATCTGTTGGGTTCGGCGGACGGCGGGACCCTGTTTTTGGATGAGATCGGAGAGATGCCTGTGCTCGTCCAGGCCGGCCTCCTGACAGTCCTTGAAACCTCGACTTTCGGGTCCGTTGAGTCGGACCGGGAGGTGACCACGGACTGCCGGGTCATCGCCGCAACCACTCGGTCGCTGATGGAACTGGTAGCACAGGGCACATTCCGTTCGGATCTCTACTACACGCTCGGCGTGGCCACGTTCGCAATCCCACCCCTGCGGGAGCGGCCCGAAGACGTGCCTCTTCTCGCGGAGCACATGATGAGAGCCTTTTGCGAGAGGGCCGGTGTTCAGAAAAAGACACTGTCGCCGGCAGCGGCCAAAGCGCTCGAGCAGTACAATTGGCCCGGAAACGTCAGAGAGCTTCGCAACACGGTCGAATCGGGAATGCTTCGCTGCGACGGCGATGAGATCGGTTTGAGCGACCTCCCGTCAACTGTGGCGAATGCTGGGAGTAACGGGCCAAGCGTCACGAGCCGGAAACAGCACTCCGAGCGCCCGGGAGCGCTGGGCGTGTACGATCGGGCCTGGACTCTACACAACGATGAGCGCCGCATCATTCTTCGCGCGCTGGCACGACACAAGAGGGTTCGCCTCGCAGCGGAGGATCTTGGTATCTCGCGCTCCACTCTCTATCGGAAATTGGAAGCGTTGAACATCGATTACAGGTCCATGTTCGCGACGTCCGTGCGAGGCCCCGGTAACCGGCACGACTGAAACATGACGTGATTTGGGGTAATGAATGCCGCCCCGTCCAGGGGGCCACCCTGCAGGCAACTCCCATCGCCCTCCCCCTCCGCCCGGCTGCTCGACGAACGCCAGCCAGGCGCGCCCTAGCTGAGACACACTCCTTGTCTCAGCCCTGACCCACCTCGCAGAGCCTCGCGATCACCCTCCTGCGCGTTCGGTTTGCGCTCCGACTTCATCCCAGAGCGCTTCTTCCAACGGTGGAAGCCCTGTGCCTCTCCCATGTTTGCTTCCGAGGCACCCTGCGAAATCGCAAGTTCTGACTGGGCACGAGTGTCTCAAGGCCAAGTCTGTTCGCACGTCGAGTGTCTCAAGGCCAAGTCTGTCGCACGTCGAGTGTCTCAAGGCCAAGTCTGTTCGCACGTCGAGTGTCTCAAGGCCAAGTCTGTTCGCACGTCGAGTGTCTCATCGAACAAACCTGGTTTGTGGGTCCAGAGGGCCAATAAGGCCGCCTGGAAGAGGACTTGGCGAGAAGAAGAAGCGGCAGCCAGTTGGCAATAATTTCATAATGGCACGCCGTTTGCTCACCGCTACTCCCACCTTGAAAGATACACCAAACAACGCAAAGGAGAGGAATGGTTGAGACGACACTTCGGATAGAAATGAGTGATGCGATGCGTAGGCCGGAAATGAGCGGATACGGAGGACTGAAAGGAGCGAAAAAGGGATGGAAACTCAAGAAGCGATGAACCTAAAGAGCGTGGTAGACGTCAAGGCCGAACCGGGCGATCTGGAGGCCTACCCCCAACCGGGATTGCTCGTACCCGAGGCCCTCAAGGAGGCGGGGGTCGAGATCAATTTCGGGGTTTGGGGTGGCCACATGTGGCCGTTCATCGACCCCATGATCAAGCAGGGCATCAAGCACGTTACGGTGAGGCACGAGGGCACGGCCGGCTATGCGGCTGAGGCGTACGCTAGGGTGTCCGGAAAGCTCGGCGTGTGCATGGCCACGGCTGGACCGGGCGGAACGAACCTTCTGAGCTCCGTGCACCAGGCCGCGGTCAGCGATACCCCCATGCTGTGTCTCCTGGGCGGCCACGAGTGCCAAGACGACGGCGTGGCGACTCTGCAAGAGTGCTACGGGGAGAAGGTCTTCGAGAGCTTTACGAAACTGTCGAAACGACTCATCGACGCCAGAACCTACAAGTTCTGGCTCCGCAAGGCCATCCAGGAGGCAATGACCTTTCCTCGGGGGCCCTCGGTGCTCGAGTTCGAGCTCAACGCCCTCACCGGCCCCCATCCCCCCTACCAGAACCTCTATCTTGAGAATTGGCTGAAGGAACCGGTTCTCGTGGCACGCCCGGATCCGCGAGTGGTCGAGAAGATCCTGGACCTGCTCTCCTCCACCGACAAACCCGTCCTCTACGCGGGCGACGAGGTGATGTGGACGGGTGCCCAGGCCGAGCTGAGGGAGTTCGCACGGCTTGCTCAGATTCCGGTGATGGGTCGCCGCGGCGGACGAGGCTCCTTCCCGGAAGACGATCCCCTGATCTGGAAGTCCGCCGATATTGGTGCCGCGGCGGACATCTTCCTCGTCCTCGGCGCGAGAATGGACTTCTACGACTTCTTCGGCACTCGGTTCCAAATCAAGAAGGCCGTTCAAATCGCAGAGGCGCCCGAGTACGTCAGCCCGTGGATCCCGACGGAACTTGCGGTCAACGCGAACGTCAAAGCCACCCTTGAGGACCTGATCGCAGCGCTGAAGAAGAAGTCTTCGCCAGTCCCGGCGGCCCGGGCGAGTTGGCTTGAGAAGGTGAGGGAGGTCGAGAAGCATCGGACCGACCACCTGCAGCAGCGGGCCGAGCAGTTCAAAGATTTGAGCCCCGTCCACCCCGCGTGGCTTGGCAAGCTCATCGTCGAAGAGGCCGACGAGATGTACAAGGGCGAGCTGTACTACTCGTTCGACGCGTTTACGGGCAGCAACTTCCTGAGCCCATACGTCCAGGCCAAGTTCGCAGGCCAGATCCTTGACGCAGGGGCGTTTGCCGGCGTCGGCCACGGGATAGGCCAGGCGATCGGCGCCTCTTTCGGCTGCGACAAGAAGAAGATGGTTCTCGCCATGATGGGCGACGGAGGCATGGGAGTCCACGGGATGGACGTCGAGACGGCACTGCGCCACAAACTTCCGATCGTCTACGTCGTGAATAACAACGGCGGTTGGATGGGCGGGTCTGAAGCGCAGTATGGACGCAACTTTGGTTGGTACGGCCTGCCGGAAGGTGAGGTCGCTCCCCACTTCGTCATCCCCGACCAGCGCTACGACAAGATGTTTGAGGCGATCGGTTGCCACGGAGAGTGGGTCACGACCAACGACGGAGTCCGCCCCGCACTGAAGAGGGCCTTCCAGGCGGCGGAACAGGGCAAGACCGCAGTTGTGAACATCAAGGTTGATAGGAGTCCGGTCCAGTCGCTCCTCGACAGCGCTATCTGCGTGAACATGTGGAAGCATATCCCTTGGAACGAGGCGACCCGGTACCTCCGGAAGATGCGCCTGAAGTTCGGTGGTAAGGCGTTCAAGTTCGAAAAGTATGGGCTGAAGCCGAGCGACGTGAAGTACGACCGGTGGAATCTGCAGGAAGAAGATTACGAGCTTGGAATTCCCGAGGACTAAAGGCGGCTCCGTGCTGGCGCATCAAATCTGTGCGCCAGCACGGAAGGTGCGGCAGCCCTACGAGTTTGCTCGCTGAAAACGCTTCTCGGAGCCTCGAAACCTACCCGCCTAACGAAAGGAGCTGCAATGAAGGCACTCATTATGAAGGGAATTGGGCAAGTAGAGATGGTGGAAAGGCCGATTCCAGAGCCTGGACCGCTTGACGTTATCATCAAGACCACTGTTGCGCTGATCTGTACCTCCGACGTCCACACCGTGTCGGGGAGCATGGGTGACTTCTCGGGTCGAGCGCTCGGCCACGAGGCCGTCGGAGTCATTCATAAGCTTGGCGATCTGGTCAGGGGCTTCAAGGTGGGCGACCGGGTAGCAGTAAACGCGATCACGCCCTGCTGGCAGTGCCACAACTGTCAGCGGGGCTTCTCGTCCCAGTGCACCCAACCTCTGGGAGGCTACAGGTTCACGGCTCAAAAAGACGGCAATCTCGCAGAGTACTTTCATGTCAATGACGCTCAGGGGAACCTGGCTCCCATTCCTGACGACGTGTCGGATGAGGCCGCGGCCTACGCGACAGATATGATGTCTACCGGGTTCAAGGGCGCAGAGAACGCCGACATCCCCGTGGGAGGGACGGTTGCCGTCTTCGGGTTGGGCCCGGTGGGCCTCATGGCGGTGGCCGCGGCAAGGCTCCTGGCGGCGAGTCGAATCTTTGCGGTGGACTGCGTGCCTCACCGCTTCCAACTCGCCAAGGAGTATGGGGCCGACGTCACGGTCAACTTCAAGGAGTTGGATCCCGTCGCCGAAATCATGAGGCAGACCGGCGGAGTTGGCGTGGACTCGGCCATGGAGGCCCTCGGCTCTCAGACAACCTTTGAGAACTGCATCAAGGTGACCCGCCCCGGTGGAACCATCTCCAACATCGGCTACCACGGGCACGGAGACTACATCAACATCCCCCGCTTGGATTGGGGTCTTGGCATGGCCGAGAAGACCATCCGGACGCTCCTGTGCCCTGCGGGAAGCGAACGGATGGCGAGACTCATGAGCCTCATACAGGCAGGCCGCGTCGATCCCACCAAGCTGAGCTCGCACCATTTCAAGTTCGCCGATGCAGAGAAGGGGCTCCGGTTGATGACGACGAAGGAAGACAATGTGATAAAACCGGTGATTCACTTCGGTTAAAGGTCGTGAGCTCCTCACAAGCGAAGGAGGATAGTTACCATGAAGAAGTTTTTTCTTATCGCGAGCGTCATTACCATTGGCATGCCGGCCATTACCCAAGCTGGCCCGCCTTCTGGGGCGGGCAACAACGCCAGGGATTACATCCCAGCCCCTGCTGGGACGGCGGCGATGATCACGTACTGGAAGCACATCTCCGGCAACAAGTTCTATGCTGACGGCGACAAGGTATCAGACAATGTCGGCGTCAGCGCGGACGTGTTCATTCTGAGGCCGGTCTACTGGACACAAGTCGGTTCGCTCGTCTTTGATCCCCAGCTCCTGGTCGTCGGCCAAGACCAACAAGTGGATGCCGGAGCGGGTGGCGCAGCGGCCACGGGGCTCGCGGACCCAGTCGCCGTGGCGTCATTCTGGGTCGTGAATCAGCCGGACAACAAGTTCTGGATGGCTGTCAGTCCCTTCTTCAACATCCCGATCGGGGAGTACAATAAGGAACGTCCCGCAAAAAGTCGGTTTTCGGAAACCGTCCCCACCGGCCCGATGGAGCCTGACCGATGGGTGACTGCTGGGCTGTCGGTCGGCAGCGGCCTAAAAGAGGGGCTGGCACGAACCGGCACGGCATGGACATGATG
>JACRMR010000021.1 GCA_016214895.1 candidate division KSB1 bacterium | reverse complement strand
GAGACCAAACCCGAAGTTGTTGTTCCTGCTCGTTCGTGAGCTCAATGACCGGAGCGTGACGCATAATTTCATCCTCCTCTCTGGAAGATGAAACGCACAACCTCGCAATTAGTTGCAGCAACTCCGCAACACTACACTAGACACCTTTCCTTCGTACTCCCGATTCTTGGCGTACTAATTGAAAAACTAGATTGGCTGAGAAAGCGGCTGAGAACTGGCCATTCGTCGCGCACTGTCTTTGCGAGTTGAAAGAAGTTGCGAGGATGAACGACGTCTACCCTCCGCCGCGTGTGTGATGTTCTTGGAATACTGTGCGCTGCGGGGCGGGTTGGTTTGGCCGACCTTGTGTCGGTCACCCAATGCTGCGGGAACTTCGGCGCAATCGAGGCGACGTATCGTGCAAAATCGGCAGAACTGAACGGCGGAGGAAGTTCCTTTGGAAAATACCCATCTCTTATTAGTCTTACAAGGTCTATCATGCTCTATGGAATTGTGTCATTCACCCCCCCAGCGTCACATCCTGCTCCTGATACCACTCCAGGGCCTCAAACAGATGATCCGGCTTGAAGTCCGGCCAGTAATCGTCGATCACGTAGAAGTCCGCGTACACCGCCTGCACGGGCAGGAAACCGGAGAGCCGCCGCCGCCCGCCCCAGCGGATCACCAGATCGAGCCGCGAAACATCCGACGAGCGAATGTGATTCACGATATTCTTCTGCGCGGGATCGGCGCTCTTCAGCAGATTCAGATCCCACTCCCAACCGTAATTCACCAGAAAGTTCACCTTCAACCCGCCCGCGCCGAAGGTGGTCCGCTGTGTAAACGGCAGCAGCGCGCGCGGGAACATCGGCGACTCCGTATTACCGACCACCAACAGCTCGGAGTCTTCGCGCGAAATAATCTCGACCGCGCTCACGCAGGCTTCCGCAAAGGCAATCCGCTGTTCGGCGGAGCGCTTGGTATTGTCCGTCGTGAAACCGTAAGCGGAGACCTCTTTGATGCCCACCTGCCGGCAGAGCCGCAAAAGCTCCAGACCGGGAGCCAGCCCGAGTTGGTATCCCTGCTCCTTGGACATCCCGCGCGATTCGGCCCAGCGCCGATTGCCGTCAGGGATAATGCCGACGTGATTCGGAAGTCGCATATTTTCAGTGGTAAGGCTGCAGCCAGTCGGACCGTGAACTTGACAATATAACAATTACCATGCAGAGTTGGAAGTCCCGGCCAAACAAATCCCCCCCGGCCGGGCCGGAGGGGAGGGGAGCTGCAACGTTCCAATCGGCCGGTCGCTCAGACCACCTTGAGCTTCGAGTAGTCCACACCGCTGACGACGGGGAACTTGGGGTTCATGCCCTTCAACGTTTCGTAAACAAGCCGCGCCACCACATAATCCCGATACCATTTGTGATTGGCCGGAATCACGTACCACGGCGCCGGCTTCGTGCTCGTCTCACGGAACAACAGCTCGTACGTATCCATGTACTTCGACCACAACCGGCGCTCTTCGAGATCGCTGATGTCGAACTTCCAATGCTTGTCCGCATTCCCCAACCGCAGCTCCAGCCGCTTCTTCTGCTCACCCTTCGAGATGTGCAGAAACAGCTTGATGATCGTGGTGCCGGTCTCGGTCAACAGCTTCTCAAAATCAAGAATCCGCTCTACCCGCGAAGCCAGCAGCTTGCCGTCCAGACCATCATGAACCTTCGGCCAGAGCACATCTTCATAGTGCGAGCGATTGAAGATTCCGATCATCCCGTGGGCTGGCACCTGCGTGTGCACCCGCCAGAGAAAATCATGCGCGCGCTCGATCGGCGTCGGCGCCTTGAACGAGGTCACCACACAGCCCTGCGGATTCACCCCCGACATGACCTGCTTGATCGTGCCGTCCTTGCCGCCCGCGTCCATCGCCTGCAACACAATCAGAAACGACTGCTTGGCCTCCGCATACAGCTTGGTCTGCAGCTTCTTCGTCTTAGAAATGTATTCTTCAACCTCCCGCTCAGCCCGCAGCCGCTCTTCCGCCGTGTTCTTGAATCCGTTCAGATCGTCCGGATTGCGATCCGAAAGCTTGATCTTGTTGTTGGAACTGACCAGATACTCTTTCATGAGGCCTCACTCGGCGATAGGTTCGGGTTGACGAGTTGCGCATAACCGAGCCGGCTGCACGGCTCCTATTCGCTTTATCGGCAAGTCCTGCCGAAAGTTGAGGAATTCGGGGGGCAATCGACCCCCATCTAACTTCCCCCATGACATGGGGGAAGGACCCGATCCGATTCCGGCGGGGTGAGGGCACCCCGCTCGGCGGAGCCGGCAAGATTCCGGCAGGGACGCAGTCCCTGCTCGGCGAGGACCCCCATCTAACTTCCCCCATGACGTGGGGGAAGGACCCGAGGCCGATTCCGGGCATGTGGAGACACATGCCGCGGCGGAGCCGGCGAGATTCCGGCAGGGACGCAGTCCCTGCTCGGCGACGCTGCGCGAAGACGCGCAAAGCCGAGTGATTACCAGATCCACTCCAGCGCTTCCGGCATCACCCGCTGCCAGTTCCCCCAACTGTGGCCGTCGGGCAGATAGACGGCCTGATAATCGTAGCCCTTTGCTTCCAGCACCGCCTCCAGCCGCTGCTGTGCAGTGACCATGTTCACACCGCCGCCCAGATCGGTCTCGTAGGTGCCCACGTTCAGGTAGAGCTTCAAGTCGCGCTGCGCGTTCACGCTGATCGAATCCATGATCGCATCACCATTCCAGGAGAAGTATCCCGACTGTGCGATGCAATACTTGAAGAAGCCGCTGCCCTGCCACGCCAAGTACAGCGCGCCCAGCCCGCCCGATGATTCGCCGACAATCGCGCGACCCTCACGAGTCGCCAGTGTCGCATAGGTCGAGTCGATGTGCGGGATCAGCTCCTCGGCGAAGAACCGCACGTTGTTCAGATTCATGTGATACTCGCCCGTGCGATTCACCGGCGGCACCATCACGACCAGGAACGGAGCGAGGCGGTCATGACCGATCATGTGGTCCGCGATGGTCATGATCCGGAGCAGATTCTTGTAGTCGTTGCCGTCGAGACAGTAGAGCACGCGATAGGCCCCGCTCGTGTCGTAACCCGCGGGGAGATAGACCGTAACTGTGCGATCGTTGCCGAAGATCGCCGAGTGCATCGAGAATTGTGCGCTGGTGCCGTGCGCGATGCTCGTGTCGGTGGCGGCTTCGACCGGGATGCGGAACGCGGGCATCCAGAATTGCGAGTTTGGTCCGAACCCGCCCGTCATCGTACGCGGGTTGAGCGGATCGAGTATCCAGTTCGTGCCGTTGTACACGATCTTGTAGTCAAACCGCGCGTTCTCCTCAAAGCGCTTGACCAGATAGAACAGCGTCGTCCCGTTCAGCCGTTGCATCTGGTACGCGCCATGGCCCGGATCCCAGCCGTTGAAATCCCCGGCCACGGAAGCCGTGTTCGCCGTCGAGCGATATAGAAACGCCGCCGTGCCGAACGCGCTGTCCGGCGCGACGTGGGTCGGCGGAATCCCCAGCGGCGTCCAATAGGCAATGAAGGAATCCACCAGCGCCGTACGTGCGTTCACGTCCGTCGTCTCCGCCTGGGCCAAGAACTGCTCAAAGGTCCAGAGCGTATCTGACGAAACCGGCGCGTAATCCCGGTCGGATTCCTGGCACGAGGTCAGCGCGGCGAGGATGATGACGAGCGTGAACGGGAGGAGGTAGTTCATGGGTGGGGGTGGTACGCGGGAATTTTATGAAGATCAAGACAGCGGCGAAAAACGTTTTTTGACCAAACAAACTACCTTAAGCCATGATAATCCTGATGTTGGGCGGTTTCTGCGGTAGCCTGATTGAAGTCGGTTTGAAGAAACACGGTTGGTCTGATGGGCAGTTCACGGACATAATATACTAAATTTTTATCCGATTGTCAAGTGATTTGTTTAATAAATGCGTTATCGCTTGAAGGAAGTCCGGCTCGGCAAAGACCCCCATCTGACTTCCCCCATGAAATGGGGGAAGGACCCGATCCGACCCGATCCGATTCCGGGCATGTGGAGACACATGCCGCGGCGGAGGCTGAAAGATTCCGGCGGGGTGAGGGCACCCCGCTCGGCGGAAGAGGGGGAGAGCTGAACTGCTAAGGTAACTCGGATGAGATGAATGCTAATTCCGTCAGGAGCCGCACGCCCCAGTCGAGAGCCGCCGGATGGATCGTGAACCTGCTCGTGTGCAGCGGCTCGCCGCCCAGTGAGTCTTGGGCAATACCCAGCCGAAAATACAGGCACGGAGTGTGGACGGTATAGTAGGCGAAATCCTCCGAGGTCATCGAGGGAACGCCTTCCGCAAAGGCGCCCGCAGGCCAGACCTCCGCCAAACGAGCCGAGATCTGTGCGGCGAGTGCGGGGTCGTTGCGGGTCGGCGGCGGGCCTTGCTTGAAACTCAGGTCAGCCGTGACGCCGAAGGCTTCCGCGGAATGTTGAACATAGCGCTCGACAAGCTGCCGAATCGTCAGACCGGAACTGGTCAGCGAATCGCTGGGAATCCGTGAGCGAATCGTCCCTGCCATCTGTACATCAGGGCTGAGCACGCCACCCGTCGTCGAGTCCGAACCGTACTGGAATCGCGAAATGCTGATAATACACGGCGTGCGCACCACGTCAAGCTTGCGCGACGGCAGCGCGGCCAGACCGGTGACGATCTCGCAGGCGGCGGTCAGCACATCGTCACCCTGATGCGGCGTCGCCGCGTGCGAGCCGCGTCCGGATACCGTGAGGCTGAACGGCGTGTTCGCCGCGAGCGCAGCCCCCCTCGCCAGTTGAATCTCGCCGACGGGCAACCCCGGCGAACTGTGCAACGCAAACATGCGGTCAATCCCCAGGCTGTCAATCACTCCCCAGTTGACCAACTCATTCGCGCCGCCGGGAGCTTCTTCGGCCGGCTGAAACAAAAAGACGACCCTGCCCGTCAGGTCGTCTTTTCGCGCATAAAGGATGTCCGCCGCGCCGATCAGCATCGCCGCATGGGCGTCATGACCGCAGGCATGCATGAGTCCCGAACGTTCGGTCTTGTACGGCAAGTCCGTGCTGTCAGTTACACCCGAAACCGCATCCAGCTCGGCCCGCAAACAGGTCACGGGGCCCGGTCTGCCCGTTTCCAGAATCGCAATGACGGCCGTCGGCAGCTGCTCGACGGCGTAAAACCTGCTGAGTCCGATCGCCCGCAGTTCCTGCCGAACCCGCGCCGCCGTCACGAACTCCTGCTTGGCGATTTCCGGATGGCGGTGGAAGGTCCGGTAAAGACTGTCCACTCGCGGGTGCACCCGCCGGATTTGATCGTCCAGATTCGCCGGAAGTTCATCCCCGCAGGCGAAGGTTGACAGCACCAGCACACCGATCGCGAAGAGGGCTATCACAGGCTTCCTCACTTCCTTGCGACGTCCGCCAATGCCGCGAGCGGGGGATCGGGAGATCGTCTATTTCACTTCGATAAACGTCTGCGCGGCAAGTTCCTTGACCCACGACTGAATCACTTCGTCCTGCTTCTTGGCCACGGCCATGCGCTGAATGCGGTCATAGTCGTCGGCGAGGGAAATCTTCCGCTTGTACACGCGGTCGGTTACCATCAGCACGTGCACGCCGAACACCGTGCGCACCGGAACGGCAAGCTCGCTCTGCTTCAAGTCCTTGACCGGGATGGCGAAGTCCTGCGGCAGCTCATCCGGCGCAAACCAGCCCAGATCGCCGCCCTTGGCCGCCGTCTTCGCATCCTGCGAGTACGACTCCGCCAGCTTCGCGAAATCCACGCCGCTCCTGACCGCCGCAATGATGGAATCCGCCCGCGCCTGCGTCGCCTGCTCGTCGGCCGGAGTCGGCTCCACGCGGAACAAAATATGGTTCGTGTTGATCTTCTCGCCGACACGCTCGTTCAGCTTGATCAGGTGTACGCCGAAGGGCGACATCACCGGCGCGGACACTTCGCCGGGATCTAAATTGTAGGCCACGGTCTCATATTCCGTCACCAGATCGCCGCGACTGGTCTGCCCCAGCTTGCCGCCGTTGGCCGCCGTGCCCGGATCGTCTGAGAGCTGCTTGGCATAATCCTCAAACGGTTGCTTGCCTTCCACCACCAGCGTGCGCACCGAATCCGCCTTCGCCAGCGCCGCCGCCCGCGAGACTTCCGAAATCTGGTCCTGCAACAGAATGTGCGCGATGCGCACGCCGTCGCGCAGTTCGGGAATCGAATCCTGATACATCTCCCAGAACTTCTGCACCTCGCTCTGACTCACCTGGACCGCCGCGAGCTTCTTCTCCTTCACGCGGTCAATCAGCATCCCCTCTTCGACCAAGACGCGGAACTGCCGCTTGATCCGCGCCAGCGGCATGCCATAGTAGTTCTCCAGCTTCTCCTGACCGCCGGCTTGATCGATCAGAGTTTTCACGCGACTATCCAGCTCGCGGTCGATCTCCTTGTCGCCCACCATGATCGTGTCCGCGTGCGCCTTGGCCAACAACACCTTCTGGTCGATCAAGTCCTGCAGAATCTGGGATTTCAGCGTGGCAATTTCGGCTTCGGAGAGCGCGTCCAGATTGGCCTGCGTGCCGACCTGATACTGCACGTACTGGAAAACTTCCGAATCGAGAATGATCGCGTCGTCCACAATCGCCACGATCCGGTCGATCACCTTCTGGTCCGCCGCCCACAGCGACGACGTGCACACGATCAGCGCCAGCAAGACGTATTTCAGCATTTCAGCGTTTCTGCGTTTCCGCGTTTTCGTTCAAGTAAACTTCCACCGGCCAGCGCGCCTTCAGGTTCGCGATCAGCGAGTCCTGCCGCGCGTGACTCTGCTCCACCAGCAGCCGATCCGTGATCTCGCCCTTGACCACGCGCAGGTCAAGTACCGTGCCCGCCGGATAGGCCTCGGTCAAACGCATGATGCGATAGCCATCATCCAGCGGCTGCGGCAGCGAGAATCCGCCCGGAGCCAGTTGCTCCAACTCCGCCGCGAGACCCGGCTCGAGCTCGCGCCGGTCCGCCAACCACTTGCCCAGCGAACTCACGGTGCCGCTGCTCAAGCGCGACGAGTCGCCGTGAACCAATTCGCCCGCGAATTGCGCCAACTCCCGCCGGTCCGCGCTCCAGTAGAGTTCCAGTAGATAGGAGTCGCCCGCCCGCAGGAATTCGCTGCGATGAGCCTGATAATAGGCCGCGATCGTGCTGTCGGCCAGCGGCACGGTCGGCGCGGCGGACAGGAGCCGCGACCGAATCAGCTCAGCCTGTACCGCCGACATCCGTGCTCGAATCTGCGGGTCCCGGTCCAACTTCAGCCGCTCACCCTCCAGCTGAAACAGCGTCTGTTCGGTCCAGGCGTTCACGATCCGCCACTGATCGATGACCTTCAGGGAGTCGTAGGGCCGGCCCGCAAGCTCCGCCGCGGCCGCACGGGATAGTTCCTGCCCGCCCACGCGTGCCAGCATGTCTGGTCCCGGCGGGGATGAAGAGCAGCCCAGCAGGAGCCAGCCCAAGCTCCAAATCGCCGATCCCAGATTGCGTAACCGAGGCCGCATAGTGTGCTCACCCAGTAAGAAGCGAAGACGCGAAGATACGAAGTGCGATCCGATGGCGTGCTGCTTACGGCTCGCGGGCGATCTTCTCCGGACCCTTTTCCAGCGGCCAGACCGCCGCGAGCTTCAGCGAATCGGGCTTCAGCGGATGCTTGGACAATACGGCCTCCTCCAGTGCCTTCGCCGCGGCATCGGTCATCGCCTGACGGCATTGCCGTCCGGCGTCCGCCTTGGACTCTTCAAAGACCTTGGTCCGCGACGGCTGCACACTCAGAAGCTGAATCACCGAGAAATTCTTCCCCGCCTTCACGAGTTCGGAGACATCACCCGGCTGGGCCAGCCCAAAGGCGGTCTTGCCGATCGCCCCGAACCGCTTCTCTTCAAACGGCCCGATCCGGCCCGTATCCGGCTGCGTCGATTCCTTCTCGTTGAACTGCTTGGCCAGCTTCGCGAAATTCTCGCCCTTCAGCGCGCGCTCGCGAATCCGCGCGGCCTTCGTCGAGTCGTTCTTGATGAAAATCTCGCGAACCGTGCGCTGCTCGGGCTGAATGAAGTTCTCCAGATGCGAATCGTAGAACCGCCGCACGTCCTCGTCCGTCGGATTCACCTTGTCGGTGATCTCTTCCTTCTCGAGTAAGCGAATCACCGCCGATTTGATTTGCTGCTTCACCACCGGGTCCTGTTTGGCTTCCTTCAGCAGCCCCTGCCGCTCGCACTCCGCTTCCAACAGCTTCGGCTCGACAATCGAGGCGACGATATCTTCGGTGGACTTGGGATCCTCCCAGTTCACGCGAAAGGCGTTCGTGCCGACCTTGCCGATGAGATCGCCGAGCGTCGCGCTGCCGCCCTTGAACGTCGCCGCGGCCAGCTGCTTCTGCTCCGCGGTAAACACCGGATCGAGGGCCTGACTCTTGGGCACGCTCGGATCGGCCAGCCGCTTGCGGAAGAGCTCCAGATTCGCCTGCTCCAGTTTCAAACCGGACTTCTCGCGCAGTTGCGCCACGTACTCGCGGGCCGTATCGTTCAGCTTCTGCCCCTCGATTTCGCGCAACTGGTTCTTGATCGTCTCTTTCATCTCATCGAACGGGCGACGATCGGCCACCGGCCGCCGCTCTTCGATCAGCAGCAGGTGATAGCCGTACTGCGTGCGAAACGGTGCCGTCGGCTCGCCGAGCTTCGCGGCCCAGGCCACCGTCTGGAATTCTTCCACCATCCGGCCCCACTGGAACCAGCCCAGATCGCCCGAATCCGCCGCCGTCGTACCGTCATCGCTGAACAGCTTTGCCGCCGCCTTGAATGACAGCCCCTGCTTGATCGCCGTCGCGATCGAGTCGATGCGCTGCTTGGCCCGCACGCTGTCCGTGGCCGAGGAATCCACCGGCGCCACCTTCAGCAGAATGTGACGGCCGTGCACCTCCTGCGCCGATTTGTCGTAGAACTCGCGCGCGATCTGATCGTTCACGACCTTGTCCATGATCTCCTTCTGATACAGGAGTTCCAGCGACTTCTGCTTGGCGAACTTCTCGACATCTTCCTGCACTTCGGGGCGCTGGGCGATGCCGCGCGACTCGCCCTCGAGGTATTTCGCGATGCCCAGCGCGTATTCATGCAAAAACTTCTCGCGGTCGGCATAGGGGCGCTTGGCCGCATTCTGCTCGCCCTTGAAGCGCTCGACCATCGCCGTCTTGAATTCGCCTTCGCGAATCTTCTCGCCGCCTACCGTGGCCACCACCGGCTCTTTGGATCCGCAGCCGGACAGGACCACCAACATTGCCGGTACCAGACAGTACCGAATGATCTTCTTCAACGCCATCTCCAGATATATGAATTGGTTTTGTGGTTGGATGTGTGCGCGCAGCTCACCAATGCTGCTCCCCGCCCGCACCGTCCCTGATGCGGGTGGAGCGCCGGGACCGGGGACGGTCCCGGCCAGTAGTCTATGAGTTGCCCCGTGACAGATAGATCGGATAATCCGTGCGCGCCGGGACGCCGCCCGCCTGCTGCACGACCGTGGCGATCTGGCCGCGATGATGGGTCGAATGATAGCCGACATGGGCCAGCAGATCGGTCACCACGCGCGTCACCTGCTCGCCGCGCGAATTGCGGAAGTGCACGAACCCGAGCACCCCTTCTTCGCTGAGTTCCAGCAGGTAGTTCTGCCAGTTCTCCGCCACGCCGTCGATCAACTCCGCGCACTCGTGAAACGTCGGCAACGGCCGCTGGTGCAACGGCGCACCGTCCCGACCATTCAGCACTTCAAATACGAACAGCTGCGCGATCAGCAGATGGCCCAGCAGGTCCACCGCTTTCGGCGGCACCGTCGGGCAAGTCGCCAACGATTCCAGCACCTGCCGGTTCGCCCAGTGATCGTAGTCGAGCTGTTGTTGAAAATAGAGTTTCATAGGAGTGCAAGCTTCTCCCCCCACTCTGTGGGGGGACTATGAGCCTATCCTGAAATAGCAGAACTGTGCGGCAACGCGGCTTCAGCCCGTTGTCTGAGCTGAATGTCAAGGGGCTAAAGCCACCTTGCCTGGCCGAAATTAGCAGCCAACCCTATTTCGAGATCGGTCTTACTGGGGGGCGGGATCTGATTTCAGCGTTTTCGAAAAGTGATGACTGGTAGTAATCGGGCGTCTGCCCGCTATCCGCTTCCGGAATTTCCCCCCCGCACCGCCCGCCATCCGATCATCCCCACCAACAACACGCTCACCACCCCATATTCCAGCCCCGAAAAGTCGGCCAGGCCGCGCCACTCCGTCACCACCATGAACAGCAGCCAGATCTTCAGGCTCAACACCCAGGGACTCCGCACGACCGGCCGCAGAACCGTCAGCAGTCGCGACATCGCCGCCGTAAACGGCGGGACCACGCCCTCATAGCGCACGAGCCGGTAGAGCCGCCAGCCCCCCGCCAACACCGCCGCGGTCGAGCTAATGTCAAGGGCCAGCCGCACCTGCGGCGTTCGCGCAAGGGCATAATAGCCCGCCCAGCCCGCAAGGAGTAATACGAACACGGAGAGCGAGACCAGACGCCGTTTGCGATCCTGCACAAACAGCGTATAGACTCCGCCGAATGCCGCGCCCAAACTCAACGTACTCGCTACCGGACAAGCCATCGAGGAAAAATCGAAAATTGAAAATCCCAGGTCCCAATCCCGAGTCAGACTCCGGCCGGGAGTGCCCTAAACCCGTAATATACAAGAATCCGGGCAAACTTGCGATTCGCAACCTGCTCCGACATGGCAACATCATTTGTCACGTGTTTTATTCCTTACCCCTCATTCTTCATCCTTTCGTCAGCACCGGCTCCTGCACCCCCGGCGCCAGCACCCGCAGAATCCAGCCCGCCGCCAGCAGGCAATCCGGTCGCCCCGATGCCCTTACGAACCCACACCTCCCGGGGACTCGCTGGCTCGCCGGTCTTCATCCGCAGCACTCCCCCGGCTTTCAGGGCTGGTCCGCGTCGTTCGTAGTACTCGGCCAATCCGAGGTCACCGCAACCGTTCGGCAGATCGAACGGCTCATCGAGCATCACCGCCGCGAACGCCTGTAGCCGTGTATTCGCAATCCGCCGCGCGCAAGACCCTGACCGCCAGGCCAAACAGCGAGAGCGAGCGGTCGGATCTCGAGCTTGGGTCAGTCATGGCGCGGGATTCACAACTCTTCCCAAAAACAAGATTTCGCCCGAAGCCTGCTCGCGAATCGCGAACAAGAATGGGTGATCAGCTTGGAAGACCTTCGGCCCGTGGAGATTGATGCCTTCCACGTCAATCACCGCCGTGGCTGCGGCCGCTTCAGTCCCTTTCTCGTTCACATCGATGAGTGCCTTGTGAACAACCTCCGAAATCCACGGTTCTGTCGGGCACATTCCCGAGAAATCGGCAACGTTGGGGATAAACGCCTGGATCATCCCGAGCTTCCGCAGCGGCGGGATCAAGTCGTAGTCTCGCGTCAGTTTGAACTTCGGCATTTGGATGCGGAGTTCGTCTTCGTATCGCAGGACTGAAACGGCCTCGGCCAGCAGCCCGGCGGCGACGTGAGGTTCCAGCGACTTCAAACCGAACCGTTGCCACGGCAGCACGATCAGCATCGAGAAGCTGCCATTCCCATAGGGCAATTCAAGCGCCTGATACTCCTCGGTCTCCCCATACATGAACTCCTTGATCTTGCTCTCGCTGCGCATGAACGGTACGGTTAAGCTCGATTTCGTGTCGGGATAGAACGGGCCTGGCCTTGTCCTCGCGGCATTAAACCGGTATTTCCAACTTCCGTAGAAGTAGACCGCATTCACCAGTGCGGCGCGTGTCAGATCGCAGTCGAACATCTCGGCCTTGACCAAGTCATTTATCTTATCGTGAGTCTTTCCTTCCACCCAGGAATTGATCCGCTCCGCCGCTGCCTCCCGCTGACAGAAGTCCAGCGTGTCGAGCTGTGCCTCGTAATGCTCGCGGATAATTCGCTCAAACTCCTGCTCCAGCACCGTCCCCGTGCGCAGCCAGATCGCATCGGCCGTTTCCAGCGTGATTCCCGTGTCCGATTCGTCAGCCTGATTCGTCGCTCGCAGCAACTCCGCAAACGATGCATGCACGTCCGGTATCCCCTCAATCTGCATCACCCGCGCCATCTCCGCGGCCGTCTCGCCGTGCGCGCCCGCATAGGCCATCGCCAGCGCCGTCGAGATACTGTATGGCGAGAAGAACAGGTTGCCCTCTGGCTTTGCCAATTCGCCGTACAGGTGCGCGGCAAACGTGTTGTTCGCCGCCACCACGCTGCTCATCTGCGCTTGTGCGTGGGCAGCCAGCAGTAGCGCAAGCAGAATTAAGAAGAGCTTCTTCATGGTTGGATTGGAGTTTGATTACTGACATTCCTTGACCCCGACTCGCTTGGAAGAACTCTCGCTTCGCCCCCCAACCGATTGGGGGGGCGGGGCACAACTGTCTTAATGTAAGTCGAGGATTGTCATGCTGAACGAAGTCTTCGTAGTGAAGCATCTCGGGAGATCGGAAGGGCATACCCGCCCCGTGGAGACGCCCGAGAGATTTTTCAGCCCCGAAGACGAGGCTTCAGAGTGACAGATCGACGTTAAGACAGCACTGGAGGGCAGGGGGTATCGGCAATCCCGACTTCTCAACGCCGAATCAAGGTCCACCACTACCTGGTGCCAATCCGGTCGCCCCGATGCCCTTACGAACCCACACCTCCCGGGGACTCACTGGCTCGCCGGTCTTCATCCGCAGCACTCGCCCGGCTTTCAGGGCCGGTCCGCGTCGTTCGTAGTACTCGGCCAATCCGAGGTCGCCGCAACCGTTCGGCAGGTCGAGCGGCTCATCGAGCATCACCGCCGCGAACGCCTGCTCCCGAATCCGCCCGCGAAGCTCGCTTGTCAGCCGTTCCGCGACCGCGCGATCGGGTCCGGTCAGCACATCGTAGATCGCATAGACGTGCGGCCGCACGACCCGGACGCCGTCCTGCAGTGGAAAGCCATGCGATGGCCACCACGCGTCGGCACCGGACTCCCGCGACACCTGCTTCAGCTCCTCCACCGCAGCGCGATCGTCCGCGGTGGGAAGTTGATCCGTGATCCGGTAGAACCGAGTCGTGAAACCCAGCAAGAGCACAAGATAAACACTCGCCAGCCCCAAGCCGAAATAACGCTCACCCAGCTCGCCCAGCCTCCGGGCCTGCGCGCGGGCGGCTTCGAGCAGCGTGTGCGCGCCCAGACCAAACCCGATCGCCAGCACCGCGTGGGCCGGAATCACGGCGTTCACATAGGCGCCTTCCTTCATCCGCGAGACGTAGGCGGTCAACAGCAGCGCTCCGGTCACCCAACCATAAAACGAGAATGAAGCGAGGTCCCGCCGCCGTAACGACCAGAGATTCCAGGCCGTAAGCGCGCTGGCCGCCGTCAGCGGAATGAACAAGTCCTTCAGCCAAAAACTGTACAACACCTGAGGCACCAGCCGGTGCGCGCGCGGCACCTCGAACAGATAATAACCGTACCAGCCGCCCGATTCGGCATTCAGCAGGGACGTCGCACCGATCATCAGAATCGCCGCCGGGAGCAAGAAATAGAGAGCCTGCTTGCGGCTCCACCAGATCGTGTACACCGCCATTCCGACCAACACGATCAACGCACCCTGCTTGGTCAGGAACGCCAACGCCAGCGCGAGCCCCGCCACCACACTTGCCCAGCGGGTACCAATCCGCAGCAGCGCGACTCCCGCGAGCAGCAGGAACACATAAAGCGAATCCACGCGAGCCAGATCAAACCAGAATCCGCTGGCGGAATAGCTCGCCGCGAACATCCCCAGCGCCAGCAGTCCGCAGAATCCGCTCCGCGTCTCGCGACGCACCAGCCAGCCAATCAGGACGAGCGAACCCAGCGTCGCCACCAGAGAGAGTAGCCGCAGCGGCGCGAGCCCCGGCCCCATGAACTGGGCGAACGGCGCCGACAGCCAGAAATATAGCGGGGGATAAATCGACGGCACAAAATCCGCCGACGGCGGAACATAAAGCGGCAACCCGTCCACGACCCGCTGCACGTGCGCGGCCATGCTTCCTTCGATCCACTCCAAATCGAAGGGAAAGCGCAGGCGCTGCACCGCCGTGGCGATGAACATCCCCACAAACCCAACCGCCGTCACTCCGACCAACCACCGGGCGATTCGTTCCTGCTTGAATAGACTCATGTTACTGGCTTTGAGATAGCTAACGTCTCTGAGTCTCGCCCCCCCCCAACTCGCTTGGGGGGGCAGGGGGGGGTTCTTCTCCCCACGCGCGGCCGCGGACTTAACCCCCCTTAGTCCCCCCAGTCAAGCTGGGGGGAGACCCGAGTTCTCCCCCCCCAACTCGCTTGGGGGAGCAGGGGGGGTTCTTCGCCCCACGCGCGGCCGCGGACTTAACCCCCCTTAGTCCCCCCAGACAAGCTGGGGGGAGACCAGAGTTCTCCCCCCCCAAACTCGCTTGGGGGGGAAGGGGGGGTTCTTCTCCCCAGGCGCGGCCGCAGACTTAACCCCCCTTAGTCCCCCCAGTCAAGCTGGGGAGAGACCCGAGTCCACCCCCCCAACTCGCTTGGGGGGGAAGGGGGGGGTTCTTCGCCCCATGCGCGGCCGCGGACTTAACCCCCCTTAATCCCCCCAGTCAAGCTGGGGGGAGACCCGAGTTCGAGTATGCGTTTTATCTCGGCGATCACGCCGTCAAGTGTACGAAGGACTTCGTCGTTCGTGAAACGCAATACGCGGTAACCTTGGCTGCGCAGGTAGCCATCGCGTCGCTGATCCGCTGCTCCCGCTTGATCGCCGCCGTGCGTGTGTCCGTCGACCTCAATGACGAGCTGTTCCCGCGGTGCACAGAAATCCACGATGTACGGCCCGACGGTGTGCTGTCGTCGAAAATGTGCGCCAAGTTGATTTGCACGAATAGCGCGCCACAGGGCACGTTCAGCCGGTGGTGGATCAGCGCGCATTTCCCGCTGATGGCCCCAATTTGCGGTTGGCACTTTGCGCCAGTCGTTCTTCTTCATCTGTCTTCTCTCCCCCCCCAACTCGCTTGGGGGGGAAGGGGGGGGTTCTTCGCCCCATGCGCGGCCGCGGACTCAACCCCCCTTAGTCCCCCCAGTCAAGCTGGGGGGAGACCCGAGTTCTTCCCCCCCCCAACTCGCTTGGGGGGAAGGGGGGGGTTCTTCTTCCCATGCGCGGCCGCAGACTCACCCCCCCTTAATCCCCCCAGTCGAGCTGGGGGGAGACCCGAGTTCTCCCCCCCAACTGGCTTGGGGGGGAAGGGGGGGTTCTTCTTCCCATGCGCGGCCGCAGACTCAACCCCCCTTAGTCCCCCCAGTCAAGCTGGGGGGAGACCCGAGTCCACCCCCCCCCAACTCGCTTGGGGGGGCTATGTTGCCAGTCTTAGCTGCTCCGCCCCCGCAATTTCCCCCAAGAACCCCACCGCATAGCCCAGCTTTTCGTCCCAGCCGGCTTTGATCACACCGAGCGGCAGTTTGATCTTCACCGGACCACTGGCCGCGAATTCTACCGGATAGCCCGCCGCGCGGGCCGCGATCTCTAACAGCTTGTCGCGGCTCATCTGGCCCTTGGGAAACTCGATCACCATCTCGGCCGGCATGATCTCGATGCGCTCGGCGCCGAGTTTCTCGCCCAGCACGCGCACGCGCACCATGTCAAACAAGTTCTCCGCCGCCGAGGGCAGCTTGCCGAAGCGGTCACGCACATCCTGCTCGATCTCATCCACGCGCTCAAGCGACTGTGCCTTCGACATTTCGCGGTAATAGTTCAAGCGCATGCCGCCCTCGGGCATGTAATTCTCCGGGAAGAACGCGTCCGCATCCAGCCGCAGCTTCAGCTCCACCGGCGGCGTCTCGTCCGCGTCGCTGCCCAGCTGCTCGAGCTGCACCTCTTTCACCGCTTCCTCGATCAGCCGCTGGTACATCTCGAAGCCAACCGCATTAATATAACCGGATTGCTCGCGTCCCAGCAGATTGCCCGCGCCGCGAATTTCCAGGTCGCGCATCGCCACCTGAAAGCCCGCGCCCAGCGAGGAAAAATTCGTGAGCGCGGCCAGCCGTTCGCGCGCGATGCGCGACATCTCGAAACGCGGCGGCACCAGCAGATACGCGTACGCCTTGCGCGAACTGCGGCCGATCCTGCCGCGCAACTGATGCAACTGCGCCACGCCAAAGCGGTCCGCGCGGTTCACAATCATCGTATTTACATTCGGCAAGTCGATCCCCGATTCGATAATCATGGTCGAGATCAAGACCTGCACACTCCCCTCGATGAAGTCCACCATCACCTTAGAGAGTTGATCTTCCTCCATTTGGCCGTGCGCAATCGCAAAGCTGACCTTGGGCAGCAGCCGCTCCAGCATCCGCTTCACCGCCGGAATCGACTGAATCCGGTTGTGCACGAAGAACACCTGCCCGCCGCGCGTCAGTTCGTACTCAATCGCCTCCTTAATAACCTTTTCCGAAAATTCCACCACGTCGGTTTCAATCGGCAGCCGGCCCGGCGGCGGCGTGCTGATCTGCGACAAATCCCGCGCACCCATGAGCGCCATGTGCAACGTGCGCGGAATCGGCGTCGCGCTCATCGACAACACGTCGATGTTCGCCTTAAGTGACTTGATTCGCTCCTTTTGCACGACGCCGAACCGGTGCTCCTCGTCGATCACGAGCAAGCCCAGATCGTGGAACTGCACATCCTTCGAGAGAATCCGGTGCGTACCGATCAGCACATCGAGATTGCCGTCGGAGAGCCGTTTCGCCGAGAGCTTCTGTTCGCGCGGATTCTGAAAGCGCGACATCACTTCAACCTTCACCGGCCAGCTCTTGAAGCGCTCCTTGAACGTGCGGAAATGCTGCATCGCCAGAATGGTCGTCGGCACCAGCACGGCCACCTGCTTGCCGTCGGTGACAGCCTTAAACGCCGCGCGCATCGCCACTTCGGTCTTGCCATAACCCACGTCCCCCGCGATCAGCCGGTCCATCGGCACCGCGCGCTCCATGTCGCGCTTGACCTCCTCCGCCGCGCGCAACTGATCCGGCGTGTCCTCATAGGGGAAACTGGCCTCCATTTCGCGCTGCCAAAGCGTGTCCGGCGAATAGATGATCCCGTTGGCCTGCTTGCGCGTCGCGTACAGCTTGATCAAATCCTCGGCAATCGCGAGCAGCGACTTCTTGGTCTTCTTCTTCAGCTCTTTCCAGTCGCGGCCGCCGATCTTCGAGAGCGGCGGCTGAAACCCCTCACGACCAGAGTATTTTTGGATTTGCGCGAGGTTTTCCAGCTTCACAAACAGCGTGACATCGTCGCGATACAGGATCTTCAAGACCTCGCGCTGCGTCCCGCCGACCTGAATCTTGGTCATCCCCACATAGCGGCCGATGCCGTAATCAATGTGCACGACATGATCGCCCGGCTTCAGCGAGTCAATATCGTGCAGCGGCACCACATTCTTGAACTTCATGAAGCGTCGGCGACGCCTCATCCTGCCGAAAATATCATGGTCCACCAGCACGGCCAGCTTCGCCGCGGGCAGCGTGAACCCGTGATGCAGTCCGCCTTCACGAATTTCGAACGCCGGTTCGGGGCAGCCGCGCTCGATCAGCACCTGCGCCAGCCGGTCGCCCGCGAGCTGCGAATCCGCCAGAATCACCGCCTGCGTCCCCTGCGCGTAATAGTCGCGCAGCCGGTCCGCGACCAGCGGCAGATTCGCCGCGAAACGCTCCTGCGGCTGACCGCCAAAATCAATCACCGCATCGTCATCGGCCGGTGAATTCTCGATGAACACCTGCGCGAACAGCTTCGACGCCCGACGAATCAGATCATAGTGAATCGCGCTCTCGACGCCCTTCCCGTTCCCCCACGAAGTGGGGGAAGGCTCGGACTCTGAGCTCCCCCCACTCTGTGGGGGGATTAAGGGGGGTCGGTCCTCCAAACCTGAAACTTGAAACTTGAAACTTGAGTCCGAACTATCGCCTTCCGGCTCGTCCTCGTCGGTATCTTCCCGTTTCAAGTTTGATGTTTCAAGTTTCTCTTCATCTTCATCATCCCACACCACCGACGGATCTTCCACGTCCAGCATGCGCTCGGCCAACTTGCGGAAGCGCGACGAGCTGCGCGCGTCGTGTGCTTCTTCATAGACCTTTTTCACGGCCTGCCAACTCGCCCGGCCCGCACCCCAGACGATCACGGTCTCGGCCTGCAGGTGTTCGAGCAGATGCGACTTGTTCGCCGACGGCAACGAGCCCGCCATCATCGTGACTTCGGGAATCTCACCCGTGGATTTCTGCGAGGACGGATCGAACGTGCGCACACTCTCCACTTCCTCGTCGAAGAATTCCACGCGCACGGGCTCCTGCGCCCCGAACGGATAGATATCCACGACTGCGCCGCGCACGGCATATTGCCCCACCGTCTCCACGAACATCTCGCGGTGATAGCCCGTGTCGTGCAGAAACAGCAACAGCGATTCACGCGTCAGGCTCTCGCCTTTGGCGATCACATACATGTTTTGCTCAACCGTACCCGGCTCAGGCAGCGGATCGACCAGCGCGGCCACCGTCGCCACAATGAGCGGCCGCTCCCGCCGCGACAGCGCCAGCAGCGCCTCCGCCCGCTCGCTCTGCTCCACCGGCGTAAGTTCGCGATTGAAATGCGGCCGACCCGGCAACAAACATGGGCCCAAACGTGAAACTTCAAACTTCAAACTTGAATCCGAGTTTGACTCTTTCAAGTTTCCGGTTTCAAGTTTTGAGTTTTCTTCCGAGAGCACCGTCAGATCATCCGCGTACTCTTCCGCATCCTCCACCGTCTCGGCCACCAACAGCACCGGCCGCCCGCACACCGTATGCAGATAATCCGCCACCAGCACCGGCAGCGCCCCCGGCACGTTCTTGACAGTGACACGCGCCGAGGCACCCGTTTGCGGGTGCCCGGAACCGCCAAACATCCGCCCCAGCTCCGCGAACGGCGGTGACGGGAATAATCTATCTTTAAGCCATTTCATAGGGTATCATTCAAACGAAAAGCAACAAATCAAAATCGCCGGGTAGAGGCGGCCCTGCGTGGCCGCCACCTGCCCAACCTGCACGCGCGTTGCCCGACCGGAATCGGAACACTCCCCCGAGCGCACTGCCGCACGGGCTTGTTGCGGAAAGGCGCTCGCCGAGCCGTGCGTCCCCGCGCGGCCGGAATCTGAGGCATTTGATGCCAATTGAAGCACAACGGAGTTTGACTGCCATCAATTCCGGCGGGGACACAGTCCCCGCTCGGCGGATTCCAAGCGCACGTATGAGCGCCTTCCGCCGAGCGGCTCACGCACCGCCGCTACATCCTCTTCGCTTCATCGTTCCGCGTTCCGGGTTCATCTATCATCGTTCATCTATTTCAATCCCCTCCCCGCCGCGCACCCAAACCGAGCACGCGGCAGGAAGAGAGAAGCGCCTCAGTGCGTCGTCACGTCCACCACCGAGAACGCCGCCGCCTGCACAATGTCGCCGACGTCGCTCGTGCGATGCACCACATGGACGCTCTTGGCCATGCCCATCAGAATCGGGCCGATCGCTTCCGCGCCGCCCAGCTTCATGAGCAGCTTGACCGCGATGTTCGCCGAGGTCATGTCGGGGAAAATCAGCGTGTTGGCTGCGCCGCCCTTCAACACCGAGAACGGATAGGTCTCGTCCAACACCGCCTGATCCACCGCCGTGTCGGCCTGCATCTCGCCGTCAATCAGGATCTCTGGCCGCTGCTGCCGGACCAGCTCCATCGCCGCCCGCACCTTCCTGGCCAACGGGTGATTCACACTGCCGAAATTCGAGAAGCTGATCATCGCGACCCGCGGCTCAATCGCAAAGTTCAGCTTCACCGTCAGCGCCGCCAGAATCGCAATGTCCGCGAGGTCCTCGGCGCTGTTGGCATCGACGTTCACCGCCGTATCCGCGATGAAGACCAGTTTCTCCTTGAAGATCAGCGCATGCAGGGCCGCGACGTTGCGGATGCCCGGCCGTTTCGATAGAATCTGCAAGGCGGGCCGGATCGTGTCCGAGTAGTGCGCCGAGACACCGCCCACCAGCGCATCCGCCTTGCCCGCCCGCAAGAGCATCGCCGCCAAGTAGTTCGGATCGCCCAGCAGCTTGCGGGCCTCGCTCTTCGTCACGCCCTTGCGATTCCGCAGCCGCCAGAACTCCTCGACATATTGATCCATTTCCGCCGCCGGGATCAGGTCGGGATCGATGACCTCGACACGGGCCGAGTTCTGCAAGCCCAGCTCGCGCTGCCGCTCCTCGATGACCCGCCGATAGCCCACCAGCACCGGCGTGCCGATCTTCTCGTCCACGATCATGTCCGCCGCCCGCAAAATCTTCGGATGCTCACCCTCGGGGAAGATGATCCGCTTGGGTCCCATCTTCGCACGGTTGATGAACATGCGCGTGACCTCCCGGCCCAGTCCCAAGAGCGCTTCGAGATGCTCGCGGTAGGCGTCGAAATCGGTGATCGGCTTGCGTGCGACGCCGCTTTCACAGGCCGCCCGGGCGACCTCCACCGCCTCCCACAGCAAGACGCGATGATCGACCGGCTTAGGAATCAGATACTCGCGACCGAACTGAATCCGGTCCACGCCGTAGGCCTGACAGACATAATCTGGAACGTCTTCCTTCGCCAACCGGGCCAGCGACCGCGCCGCCGCCAGCTTCATCGCCTCGTTAATCTGACTCGCGTGCGTGTCCAGCGCGCCGCGGAAGATGAACGGAAAGCCCAGCACGTTGTTCACCTGATTCGGATAGTCACTGCGCCCCGTGGCCATGATCACATCGCGGCGCGCGTCCATCGCGTCCGGATAGCTGATCTCGGGATCCGGATTCGCCATCGCCAATATGATCGGATTCGCCGCCATCGAGCGCACCATCTCCTTCTTCACCACATTCGCCACCGAGCAGCCGCAGAACACGTCCGCATCCCGCAGCGCGTCGGCCAACGTCCGCCGTTCCGTATCTTGCGCAAAGTAAGCCTTGTATTTGTTGTACTTCGGGTGCGCCGGATCGAGATCCTCGCGGCCATGGTAGAGCACACCCTTCGTGTCGCAGAGCAGCACATTCTCGTGCCGCACGCCCAGCGTCTCGTACATCCGAGCACAGGCAATGCCCGACGCGCCCGCGCCGCTGAACACCACCCGCAATTTGGAAATGTCCTTGCCACTGATCTCCACCGCGTTCAATAACCCGGCCCCGGAAATAATCGCCGTGCCGTGCTGGTCATCGTGAAACACGGGAATGTCCATCGTCGCCTTCAGCGTCTCTTCGATGTAGAAGCAGTCCGGCGCCGCGATGTCCTCCAGATTGATCCCGCCAAACGTTGGCTCGATCATCTGACAAAACTTGATTATGTCGTCCGCATTGTGCGAGTTCACCTCGATGTCGAATACGTCAACATCCGCGAACCGCTTGAACAACACCGCCTTTCCTTCCATCACGGGCTTCCCCGCCAGCGCCCCGATGTTGCCTAACCCCAGCACCGCCGTCCCGTTGGAGATGACCGCCACCAGATTCTCCCGCGCCGTGTACAAATAGGCCAGTTCCGGGTTCGCGTGAATCCGCAAACACGGCTCCGCCACGCCCGGCGTGTACGCCAGCGACAGGTCAAACTGCGTGCGACAGGGTTTGGTGGGCACGACTTCAATCTTGCCGTGCCGGCCCCGTGCATGATACTCCAATGATTGTTCGCCCAAATCCATCTGTGTGTCCTTTATGTGTCGGCCGCGCAGGTCGCCTTCGCCTGCCACGGCTCTTGGTGTTCTATCTACTACTAACGGTCTCCACTACCCCTACTACTGACGGTCTCTGACCGTCGGCGATCTGCCGAACACGAGTGGCTTGACCCGGATTTCGGCAATGAGCGTCGGAGTAATGATATCATAAGCGTCAATACTACCTCCAAGCCAATTGTCGCCGAACCTTGCGACATCGCCGTGTATCCGCGACAGGATTACAAACTCAAGCTCTGGACGCAACGCATACATCACTCCGAATTCCGCCGCAGCACCCAAATTCAAGGCGCTCTTCCATGTTTCGCCAGATACCGATTTGGGCGTCCGATAGACCTCTTCGAGTTGCTGGTGTCCAAGCGAGTCCGTGTAGACGCTATAGTACGTTCGCTGGAAATGTCGTGAGTATCCATACACGAACCTCCCCACATCCAGTCCGCCCCCAACAACCAATAGTGCTCTCCCGTGCCCGATTCGCTCGCGCGCGCCAAGCGTGAAGCGGCGGTCCGACCAATATGATTCTCCTTCATCATGATCAATCCAGTCTTGCCGCCATCCCCACGAGCCGCTTGACCACCGATCGGCTGGCATGTTCGTCGCGCGATACGCCGCGTAGAACTCATGTCGGGAGAATGTCATCCCGGCCTCGAAGTACATCGCTTCGGCGTGCGCGGTTTGCCATTCAAAGCCTCCGTAAAACGGCCAACCTTCGGGCCGGAACAGTGGCTGCGTTAGAACTCCACCCACGCCCACAAACGGCCGCCACTCCCGCGCCTGACTTACTGCTGCGACGCATAGCATGGTCAACAACAAAACGGCTCGCATGAATAACCCCGATTCTGCTGAGTTGCTTTCCGGGCGGCTCACGCAGCCGCCGCTACTCCCCGCGTCTATCATCTATCATCGTTCATCTATTGCCTGCCTCCCCCCTATCACCGCTTCCTCAAAAACCTCACCAGCACCATCCACGTCAGCCAACCCATCGCCACCATGCCCATGATGAACAGCGCATAGGACAGCTTCCAGCTCGTCCCGCTCGTCATCATGCTGAACTCGGACATGCCGCCGATCCCCGCGATCAGGTTCAACGGCAGGAAGATGATATTGATCAGCGTCAGGTCGCGCAGCAGGATCGTCATGTTGTTGTTCACGATATTCCCCCGCGCGTCCATCAGCCCGGACAAAACCTCCGAATAGATCTGCGCCTGCCGCGCACACTGGTGATTGTCCAGCCGGATGTCGTCCAGCAAATCGCCCTGCGGCTCCGACAGCCGGGCCTTGCGCGGGTTCACACTCAGCTTGGCCAGCACCAGCTCGTTGCCCTCGATGGCGTTCATATAATACGTGAGGCTCTCGCTCAACCCGAACATCTGCAACAGATACTTGTTCTCCAGCGAGGTGTTGACCTTGGTCTGCAACTCCGATGTGATCTGCTTGATCCCCTTCAAGTGATCGAGGTAGTGCCGAATCGTCGAGAGCAGATAGCGCAGCAGCACGTCCAGCGGCGACTCCACATTCTTGAATTCGCGCGGCGTGAAGTAGATCTCCTCCGCCGCCGTGATGATCGTCAGCCGGTGCGGCTCCAACAGCAGCCCCACCGAAGCCACGTCAAAGCGCAGCCGCTGGTCGAAGGTCACGCTGAGCGGCTGCTTCCAGATGATGAACACGCGGTCGTCGTCGAATTCAATGCGCGAGACCTCGTCCGGGTCCAGCGCCGACTCAATGTCGTGCAGGTCCAGATCCAGCAGCTCGTGCGCGCGCCGCTTCTCGGTCTCATCCGCGCAGGTGAACACCAGAATCGACGCCCGCTCCGCCGTCACCGGAACAATCATCCGGTTCTGAATTTCGTAGGATTGAATCATCGGCCTTCTCTTCTCCCCCCTGCGTTAGCGGAGGGGTAACGTGCAGCAGATCAGTCAGCCGGCCACAATGCCACATGCAGCCGCTCTTCTTCATCCCTCATCCCTCATCCCTCTTTCACCGGTTCCACGCGCCCCATGCTCCGTACCACCAGATCATCTCCCGCAGCAGCCACTTCGCCTGATGAATTGACTCGCCGCCGATCTCATCCGCAAGAAAGTCCGCGGGCGCAAGCTGCGGCACGTCGTAGGCCAGCTCCGCGGTCGCCGTCGGCAGATAGATCCGGTAACCCAGCGGCAGTTCGATCGCCCGCAAATTCGCCGCCCGCGAATGCAGCCCGCGCTGATCGAAGCAGTAATCCACCGACCCGCGCGCCTGTACGATCGACGCGAAGGCCAGGGCCGGTTGCCAGCTGCGGTCCAGCCAGAACACGATGGGTTCGCAGTAGAGCCGCCCCCCACCGGGATAGATATCCGGATAGCTCTCGGTCGCGAAGGTCGTTCCGGGAATCCGCGTGTGCAAGCGCGCCCCGTGCAACGGCAAATCCGTCAGCTGGGCGGCAAGCTCTTGCCACAACTCCTCGTCGCCGCTGAACCCGTGCAAGTCAAAGAGCAGCCCGCGAGTCTGACGCAAGGTGTCCAAGGCCGCCGCAAATTCGCGCGTCACCCGCGCGGGATCGGTCCAGTCACGAATCCGCAGATAGCCGCTGCCTTCGTCTTCCTCATCCAGCGTGAACCGCGATAGCCGAAAACTGAGCACTGCTGCGGTGCCGATACTGTCCGTCTGCGGCAGGGCCATGGCCTGATCGTCATCGCAGGCGGCGCGCACAAATTCGTCCAGCGCCGTCTCAATCTCCGTCCGGGAGAGTCCCCCAAGCGCCAGTTGCGCCACCGCGACTGCTTTCGCCGCATCCACCCGCTGCGGATCCAGCAATTCCGCCGGATAATAATCCAGCACCGCCTGACACGCTGCGTCCAGCACGGCCTGTGAAGCCGCGGACGGCGAGAACTCCTGCCCCCGCGCTACGATTCCCCACACGATCAGCAGACTAAACAAGATCGCTTTCATCTCGATCAACCTCTGTCGCAGCGCAGGGTTGTAGGGGCCGGCTGCGCCGCCCGGTTTCCGCGACCCGCTCGTCATTCACCTCATCCCCCGAGCGGGGTCTCCAGACCCCGTCTGAATCGGCCTCATACTTCATCGTTCATCGTTCATCGTTATTTCTTCATCCTCCCCAAATCCGCCCCCACGGCGTCCCCCGCTTCTTTAACCCCACCTGCTTGACATCCGCGATCGTGTAGAACGCCGCCGGATCAATCTCCTCGATCAAGCGACAGAGTCCCGGCACACTCCTGCGCTTGTCCGCCAGCATCACAATCTCCACATCCATTCCTTTGCTCTTGCCGTCCAGCCAGGTCACCGGATAGCCGCGCTCGTGCAGCTTTTCGCCCATCCCCACCTCCCGCCGCGAGATCACGCGCAGCATCTGCCAGCCCATGGCGATCCGCGATTCGATCAACAACCCCACATAGTTCCCCGCCGCGAAACCCGCCGAATAGACCACCGTCAAATACCAGGTGTCCAGATTGCGGATCACCTGTCCCGCCACATTGATCCAGATGAACACCTCAAAGAACCCGAACCCCGCCGCCAGCAGCGGCAGCCCGCGCATGATCGAAATCGTCCGCATCACCGTAAACGTCTGGTCCACGATCCGCGACAAAAACAGCGCGATCAAAAGCACCCACATGGGCGCGTGAAGAATGGCATTCATGTCTAATTCGGTTTCCCCCCACATCCTGCGGGGGGACCCAGGGGGTTGTTCTTCCTCCGCCGAGCAGGGATTCCTTCCCCACTTCCGCCGAGCAGGGATTCCTTCCCCACTTCCGCCGAGCAGGGATTCCTTCCCTGCCGGAATTGTCAGCAGCACGTCCCCCTCCGCCACCAAACCGACGCGCAGGGGCCGACGGCATCGCCCGCCGCACGGCCAAACCCCGCAACCCCGTGCCCAATCCAATTCAATCTTCTTGGCGGCACTTGTCTCCAAGTGCCCCAATCGGGAGAAGCGAGAAGCCTACTCGGGAGTACAAGGTCAAGCTTTGTTTTCATCAGATGGGGCACATGCAGACATGTGCCGCCAAGGAATATTCTCCTTCGACGCATCCAATATGCATTAGTTTGTCCGTTTTCGACGGATATACAACAAGGTCTCCGAGCTTTATCTCCCGTGCGAACCGAAGGATTTGGCCTGTGTTGATAGACACAGCGCCGGGCTTTGTTTCTGGATAGAATTCAACTAACCGTTTGGCAAAAGCCTCACGGCTTGGCATGAGTTTAGATAGATCACCCATTTCTGCCACCCCAGACCGATGCAATCTGATTGCAGAAACAGCTTGTCCGCATCACCAGTCTTGCCTGCGTGAATGCCCCAGATGTTCCGCTCTTCTTTAGCCATACCAGCTTCTCTCTCTTTGGTGTTTCACCGGCAGATTGATGTTGTTTTCGGACCCTGAGCGCATTTCCATGCGGCGCTACTCGGGTCACGTTTCAAGTTTCAGCTTTCAAGTTTCTCTTCCAGCTCCAGCTCATCCCGGCACGGAATCCCGTGATCGCCAATCTCGGGGATGCGCGGCTTGGTGACGCGGGCGGCGTCAATCGCGCCGACATGCACCGCCACGATCCGCATGCCCCGCTTCTGATAGAACTGCAAGGCCCGCAGATTGTCGTTCGAGGTCGTCAAAAACATGCGATTGCATGACGCTCGTTTCGCCACCGCTCTGACCGCTGCCAGCAGCGCCGCCCCCACCCCGCGATTCTCGGCAAAGCTGTTCAAGCTGATCAGCTCACACTCCCCATCCGCAATATGATAAGTCGCTAATCCGATCGGCAACCCCCCTTCAGTTCCCCCCAAATTCGGAAATTTGGGGGGAAGGTCCGATGTCTTCTCCCCCCCAAATCTCTGATTTGGGGGGGCAGGGGGGGTGACGGCCACAAACCCCGCCAACTTCGTCGTATCAAACCACACGAAGCGGCTCATAATCTCCACGCCGCCCCACCACTGCTCGCACACCTCCCGCGCCCACGCGCGATGCTCGTCCGCCAGCGGGATGATCTCGAATTCGGGATTCCGGGCACCCGCGGACGGGTGCCTCGGCGAGTCGGGTTCCCCTCCGTTAACGGGGGGGTTAGGGGGGGTCTCGGCTTTCACGTTTCAAATTTCAAGTTTCAAGTTTATCTGCCCTGGAACATCCGCTCTAACTTCTGCCGCAGTTCATTCTGTGCTTTGAAGAGCAATTCACGCAGCCGATTCTTCGCGCGCTCCGTCAGGCCGGAGGTCTCCAGCTCGGCATAGGGCCGCTTGCGGATGAACAGTTTCAAGAGCGGACGCTCGGCCCAGGCCGCGGGCACCGACAACACCAGCGGCCGCACGAACTGCCAATCCGCCGCCGGCTCGATGCGCAGACTGTCCGCGGCGAGCACCTCATCCGTCAGCCGCGCGAGCAACCCCTGGAGCTCCGCATCGGTCGGACTCTCGCCGGTGAGGTGAATCGCGATCCCTGCCTTGTCCTTCAGCTTCGCACTATCCGCCGCCAGCATCGTGCCCAGTCCGCTTGACGCTATACCCTCGACCTCCACCAGCACGAGCCGCTTGTCGAAGGTCGTCACCTCAATATCTTTCGCCAGCGCACACGGAGAAAGCCAGCACAACGCGAGGATCGCGACGCACATTGTAGTTCTGCTTTGTTCCTTCATCCTTGTTCCTTGATCCTTGTCAAGAATTGCTCCACGTGAAGCAGCGCAGGCGAAACTTGAAACTTCAACCTTGAAACGCGACGCCGCCAATTCGCAGAGTGCTCGACAATGAGCTATTCCTGCTCCAATTGCAACACGACGAGCGGCCGAGATAGCCGCTGCGTCGTGCTCCAATTGTGGGTGGCGGTTAGTCTCGATTCAGCGCCTTCCCGTACAGCAAGTACGCTTTCACGCCGCAGTGAAACTCCGTCCAGCCTTCGCACATCATGAACGCGTTCTTCAAGTGCTTGGTCGGATAGCCGCTCTCGTGAACACGGAAGATCGTCTTCCCGTCCTTGCGCACGAACTCGAAGCGAACGACGGTGAGGTACTTCTCGCCCCAGCCCCCCATGTGCATCACGATCTCCTTGTGTTTCTCGAATTTGACAACCTTGAAGGTCACCCAGCCCCACTCTTTCCAGAACCATGAAATCGGTTGGAGTTTCGGACCGTATTCGCCCTTCATGTCATCCACGAAGTGCTGCTTCATGTGCTTCGACAGCACCACCGCGTCCCAGACCTTGGCCAGCGGCAGCTTGAACACGTTCGACGTGGTGTACCCGATCGGCCCCTTCCCCACCGGCAACTTCGGCGGCGGCGGCACCACGGTCGAAACACCCGCCGCCGGCTGCTTCACAACTTTCTTCACAGCCTTTTTCTTCACAGCCTGCTTCGCCGCAACCTGCTTGGCCGGAGCCTTCTTCTTCGTCGCCTTCTTGACAGCCATTTCCCTTACCTCCTGTTTGTGAACAAAACGTGAAACTTGAAACTTCAAACTTGATCCGCCATCTCCACAGAGGATTAAGTCTTCGCCTTCGTCCGTTTCACCATCGAGACGAAGATCGCCATCAGTTCGTCCGCTTCGGCCGTCAGCGCAGCCAGCTTCTTAGCCGTAACCTCCCCGGCTTCTACCAGTAGTTCAAGCCAGTATCGAGACTCCTCCAGTTCCTGCATCGCCAGTTCGACCTTGCTCACGAAGTCCGCGTTGGAGCGGGCGCGACACGACTCCGCGTACACCGCACCGACTGCTGTCCCGGATCTCAGCACCTGTTTCCCCAGCACTTGTGCCACGGTCGTCTTGGGCAGCGCACAGTAGAGCTTGACAACTCGCAGAGCAAACTGCCGTGTCCGCTGTCGCAAGTCTTCATTCGGTTTCATGATCGGACTCCGCTTTTAAGTTTCAAGTTTGAGGTTTTCGGGTCTCACGTTTCAAGTTTGAAGTTTCAAGTTTAGTCTTTCTCGTGCCTGAGGTCTTTCCCGTGCATCAAGTAGCTCTTCAGGTACGCCAGAAACGTCGTCCAGCCTTCGCAGTTCGAGAAGGCGTTTTTCAGATGCGCCTGCTTCCAGCCGCGCTCATGAATTTCGAGTTCGACTAACTTGCCCTTCTTCTTCAGCGTGAAGGTCACGGTCGTGAGGTACTTCTTGGTGTGGTCTTCCCACAGAAACTCAAGTTTCTTCTCGCTTTGGAAGACCGTTGGCCACTGCGTCATGCTGCCCCAGCGCTTCCAGTGCCAGACCACGGGTTCAAGCTGCGCGCTAAAATCGCCGGTGACCTTGCCCACGAAGTAGCTCTGCGTGTGCTTCGCCAGCGTAATCGCCGCCCAGACTTTGGCCGCCGGCGCCGCGTAGGAATTCGCCACCTTAAACCCAATCTTCCCTCTGCCCAGCGGCAGCAGCTTCTTAGCCTTACCAGCCATGGAGTCTCCTTTCATTCTGCTCTCCCCCCATATCCTATGGGGGGCCGGGGGGGGATCTTCTGCCCAAACGAACTCGCGTTACTTTATAAAATCATTGCGCTTGACTAGCACTCTGCTTTATCCCGCATCCCTTCTGCCTTGCAGGGGCCGATTGCATCGCCCGTGACCGTGTCGTCCGTCGTGTGGCGCCGTATGGATATGTAGTTACATCTTCGATACGAAAATGCACTCGCTGACTTCCTTGCGATGGTCAGGATTGGGACAAACGAGGCTGCGCCGTGTGATTGTCTCTCTTCGGAAGCCCTTGTACAAACGGGCGATTTCTTCGTGATCGGCATTGCTCACGATGACCAATGTTCCTCGCTTGGACGCTCGCTGACACGATTCTGCAAGTCGTTCTTGGTCCAACCACGAGAAGTTTGGAGTGTACCCCAGAAACTGGACAGTCAGCTGTGTTGAGTTAGATGGGGTGTTGGGGGTTGTTTTGATTTGAGTTCGAACTCGACCGGGGACAGATATCCGAGGGCCGAGTGGCGTCGATCGCGATTGTAGACCTGATCG
>JACRMR010000020.1:300000-429255 GCA_016214895.1 candidate division KSB1 bacterium | reverse complement strand
GACGAGCTGCTGGTCGTGTCATGCCGCTGACTATCATGCCACGACCAACCCGGATCATGACGCCGCGCTGTTCCCGCAGACGTGTCAGACGTGTCATACGACCACCAACTGGAACTCGAATTTCAATCATTCGAACACGGACTTCCCGCTCACAGGCGCGCACGTTTCGGCCTCGTGCAATGAATGCCATGCCAGTGGCCAGTACAACGGCCTGCCGACGAGCTGCTGGTCGTGTCATGCCGCTGACTATCATGCCACGACCAACCCCGACCACGATGCGGCGCTGTTCCCGCAGACGTGTCAGACGTGCCATACGACTACGAACTGGAACTCGAATTTCAATCACGCGAACACGGACTTCCCCTTGACGGGCGCGCACGTCTCGGCCTCGTGCAATGAGTGCCATGCCAGCGGCCAGTACAACGGCCTGCCAACGAGCTGCTGGTCGTGTCATGCCGCGGACTATCATGCCACGACCAATCCCGATCACGACGCCGCGCTGTTCCCGCAGACGTGTCAGACGTGTCATACCACGACGAACTGGAACTCGAACTTCAACCATTCGAATACCGACTTCCCACTGACTGGTGCGCACGTCTCGACCTCCTGCAATCAGTGCCACGCGAGCGGCCAGTACAACGGCTTGCCCTCGACGTGCTACAGCTGTCACGCAGCAGATTACAACGGCACGAATGACCCCGATCACCAGTCCGCTGGCTTCTCAACAAGCTGTCAGACGTGCCATACGACCACGAACTGGAGCTCGAACTTCAATCATTCGAATACCGACTTCCCGCTGACGGGCGCGCACGTCTCGGCCACCTGTGTCCAGTGCCACGCCAGCGGCCAGTATAACGGACTGCCCACAGGTTGCTACAGTTGCCATACCGCGGACTATAACAGTGCCACCGATCCGCCCCACTCGGGAGACGGCATCCCGCACAACTGCGAAATGTGTCACACGACCTCGAACTGGAACAGCAACTTCAATCATGACGGAGCGTACTTCCCGATCTACTCCGGTGAGCATCGTAACGAGTGGAATACGTGCTCCGAATGCCATACGAATTCATCCAACTACGCGGTGTTCGCGTGCATAAATTGTCACGAGCACAGTCGCTCCGAAACAGATGGACATCATGAAGGCGTCTCCGGTTACGTGTACGCGAGTAGTGCTTGCTATTCCTGTCATCCCGACGGCCGCGAATAACGTATGTGATCTTCACAACGATCCGCATGATCAGAACCCGCAAACACTTGTTGAACCGTAAGCACGCCGCACTTTTCACCGCGCTTATCGCATCCGTCGTATGGTGGACGGCAACCTCCGCTGTTGCCGCGACCGTTGGCGCGACGATTACTCTTGTCACGAGCGACCTCGTTTATCTCGATGCCGGACGCTCGCAGGGTATCGAGATTGGTCAACCGGCAGAAGTCCGGCGCGACAGTGCGACTATTGCTAGTCTGGAGATCGTGGCGACCGCCGACAACTCTTCGTCCGCCCGCATCATCGAGCAACACTCCGCGCCGATCGTGGGAGATCTCGCGTTCGTCGAGGTTCCGGACTCTGCGGCGGCTGCCCCGGAGCTTGCCGGCGTGGAAAACAGTGAAATCACGGAACAACCTGCGCCCAAGACGAAGTCCGCCAAATCGAAACGACTTGAGAAGCAGGTAACAGGCCGAATCGGTGTGCAGTGGTACTCGCAGAATGACCGCCTGCCCCAGAATTACGACATCACGCAGCCGTCCGTCGTGACGCGACTCCGAATGCGCTCGCTTTTCGGAAGCGGACTCGATCTGAGCGTTCGGCTCCGTAGCCGCAGAAACTTCTACCCCGACGGCGCCGGCTCGCGAAATCGTACCGCATGGGACCACCGCTATTACGAGCTGGCACTCGCTTACCGGAACCCGGGCTCGGATTGGGAATTCCAGGGAGGACGAATTCTCGTCGGAAGCATCGGAGGTATCGGCTACCTCGACGGTGCCTATCTCCAATATCGATTGCCGGGATCCCTATATCTCGGATCGTTCGCCGGTTCCCAGCCGGACTTGACCACCACCGAGTTTAGGTCCGATACCCGTAAGGGCGGCGTGTGCCTCATCTGGAAGTCTAAAGCAGATGCGCACCGCGATCTTAGCCTGACGACCGCTTTCGCCGGGGAGTACAGCGGTAGCGAAATCAGTCGCGAATTCATCTACCAGCAATTCAGCCTCTCCTCGCCTGGCGGATTCTCTATCTATGAGAGCGCCGATGTGAATGTCAATCGCGGATGGCGAGCCGAGACCGAAGGCTCCTCATTGTCTCTGGCTAACGTGAATGTAAACGCTCGTTATCAGGCGGCCAAGCGAATCGCCGTCACGGCGGGTTATGACAGTCACGCCAACTATCGCACGTGGGAAACCCGCGAGACCCCGGATAGCCTGTTCGATGATGCCATGCGCCGCGGATACCGAACTGGAATCGAACTTGGTCTGCCCTATCATGTGCGCCTGGATCTGCGCGAGACGCTGCGCGACGAGCCCAATACGACCAAAGTCTATGCATCGACTTCGATCGCCGCCGTGACGCACGGCATTGTCGGCGGCAGATTCGGCTTGACCGCGCGCTATGATTCCTTCGAAAACCGATTCACTTCAGGCCTGCAACGATCGGCCAGCGCGAGCTGGACCACACCGCTGCGCGGCGACCTGACTGTCCAGCGCGGCCAGACCGCCTACCGATACCAATCTACCGACACCAAGGCCGACTCCGACTGGTGGAGAGTAGCGCTGGACTTTTCGCTCGGCCGGCATTGGTACGGATCGAGTTCCTACGAATCTTATGTAGGCACCAACGAGGACGTCGCCCGGCTCTTCGTCGAAACGGGTTTCCGTTTCTGATCGCCTCGCTCAGTGGTAAGCTCGACGGCCCTTCAGTCCTGAGGGGCCGTCTGATTTTTTGGCAAAGCCGGCAGAATAGAACAGCATGAACATATGTGCACGTCAACCCTTCAACGCAGCGAGAGTCGTTCGGATACCTTCCGTGTCGAGTATTCACATTGGCGGCTCCGCGCAGGAGGCATAGCCGAACCCCGTCGTGCCTATTGCTATGGATTTCAGCGGAAGAGCCCCGATCCCGGCGCAAATCCCCCTTGCGTTCGTCGCTCAATTTCGTCACTTTAGGTGGTCACTAATTCCAAGGCACTTTCCGCTTCCACCTATGTCATCCTGCCTCCAACCCCACTATGCGCTGGACAATTATTCCGCTCTGCCTGCTGATTTGTTTGATCAGCCCGCCAGGTCTCTGTGCCGAACCCGCTCATCCAAGCCCGTTCTTTGACCTGATCAAGGACGCCGGTACCGCGGCCGACTACGAAGGCCAATCCACACTCATCGTATTCGACTCCACGTGGATTGACGTCGATACCACCGGACTCTCGCACAAGCGTGGTCACACGCTGACAAAGATCCTCACGCCCGAGGGAGTCGCCCGCTTGCGCGCCGTGCGCTTCGATTACGACCCCGCGTCGAATCGCCTCGAGATCTCCCGCGCACTGATCCACCGCTCGGACGGAAACGTGGACACGGTGAGCTCCGCCCGGGCTACCGATCAGCCGCAACCGCAGCACTTGATCTACTGGGGCGCGCGCATGAAAGTGCTGCCAATTCCGCCGCTCGAAGTCGGCGATGCGCTCGAACTCGAACATACTTTAGTCGGGTTTACCATCGCCTACCTCGCCTCCGACGGCGAAGAGGAAAAGTACATCCCGCCGATGCGCGGAACCTACTACGATGTGATTCTGTTCGGCGGCGCGGCCGGATTCCTGAGCTTTGGCGGCGCCCCGCCGACCAAACTCAAAGCGTACTCCATCGTCATGCCGGAGTCCAAGGTCGCGCAATTCGAAACCTATAATGGTGAGATCAAATCGTCGCTCACCTTCGCGCCGGGTAAGCTGATCTACTCGTTCTGGAAGCAGGACCTCCCCGCCTTCAAGGAAGAGCCGCGCGAACCCGATCTGCCCGACATCGTGCCGAAGGTGGTCTTCACCAACGTGCGCGATTGGGCCGAAAAGTCCCGCTGGTTCTATCGCGTAAACGAAGATCGCGAGATCTTCGCGGCCGACGACGCCATTCGCCGTGAAGTCGAACATGTCACGAAAGATTGCAAGTCCGATACCGCGAAGTTCTATGCCCTGCTGCACTGGGTCGCCCACGGGATTCGCTATAGCGGCGTCTCCATGGGTGAGGGCGAGGGCTACACGTTGCACCCCTCGACCATGACTTTCCGCGATCGCGCCGGCGTGTGCAAGGATATCGCCGGCATGCTGATCACCATGCTGCGCGTCGCCGGCTTCACGACCTATCCGGTGATGACTTGCGCCGGCTCGCGCGTCGAACAAATTCCGGCGGACCAATTCAATCACTGTGTCGTCGCAGTCAAGAAGTCGGACGGCGGGTTCATCATGCTCGATCCGACGTGGTCCCCCTTCAACACCGAACTGTGGAGCCGCGCCGAATCCGAACAGCATATCGTGATCGGCAGTCCCGAGGGCGAGGAGCTGCGCCAAATCGAAAAATTCACGACCGAGGACAACGATTTCACCGTGGCCGTGGCCAGTAGGTTGGAAACCGATGGCACGCTCTCCGGAACACTGAGTCTGAGCGGCAAGACGCAGGGCGACGCGCGTCTGCGCCGTCCGTTCAGCGATGCCGGACAGGACCGCTGGGAGTACTTCTGCCGCGACTGGCTGCACAAAGCCGACCCGGCGACGCAGTTAGTCACTGTCAAATTCGGCGACCTGTGGAATTTCGAAAAGCCGTTCACCGTTGCGATTGAATTCCGGGTTGCGGACTATGCGCGGGTTATTGGCGATCGGATGGATTACGTGCCCTATAGCGTAAAGCTGCTCGCCGCAAATGGACGGCAGTGGAACTTTGTGCATGACCTGACTGCTAAGAAGCGTGCACACCCGATCTTCACGTACAACCCGCGGCATGTCACATTGCGCGAGACGTTGCTGCTGCCACCGGGTCACGCCGTGCGCAAACTGCCGGAAGCGCGCGAGCTCGGCGATGACCTCGCTTCATTGCGCGGCGGCTGGACGACGGCCGGTGGCGGCTTGACATTGGAACAGGTCTGGCGATTCCGCGATCGCTGGATCGCGGCTGATCACTATGACAAATTGAAAAAGGTCACGGACGCTATGAAGGATGCCGATGCCGTGTCGCTCGTCGTGGACCGGAAGGGAGGCAAGTGATGATCCGCTCCCGAGTTGCGCTACCGTGCCTTTGCGGACTACTGGCCCTCTTATCAGTCACGGCTGCTCCGCTTCATGCCGAGTTCATGGGTCTGCCCGAGGGTGTGAAATCCAATGTGAAAGCAATCGAGCGCTATCCCCGCGCCGCAGCCGTCCTGCTCTATGTCAAGGAGTCGTTCGTGCTGCAAGTGGATGGCGCCCAGACCTACGAGTGGCACTCGTTCCGCTATCTGCCCGATGAAGCGGCGCGCGATCTCTGGGGAGACCCACGAGTCGCGTATATTGAAGGCGAACAGCAAGTGGAAATCCTCGCGGCACGATCCTACACCGCGGACGGACGCCAGATCGAAGCCACACCTCACAACGCCTACAACTCCGTCACGCCGGACGAACTAAGCCTTGCTCCCGAATTCAGTTTGTTCCGCCAGATGGTCATTACGATGCTCGGACTCGAAAACGGAAGCATTTCGGAGTTCCATTATCGTGTAACCACGGCGAAACCGCGTTTCCCGTGGCTCAGCGGTCGCGTTTACTTGCGCGAGGAGGTGCCGACGATCTTGCGCGAACTGGTCGTGCAGATTCCGGCGAATGCCGTGCTGACCTTCGAGAGCGAGCATGGTGTCGAGCAGCCGATCCAGGTGAATGGGGTGAACACGTGGCGCATGGGCGAGCAACCGGGTTACCTTACTGAGGATCTCGGCGGTCATCGAATCCTGTTGCCAAACGTCGCGTTTAGCACAGCGAAGGACTGGAAAGCGGTCGGCGGCGAACTGAAGCGCCGACTTGAGGCCGCCGCGGACTCGGTGGCGGTCCCGGTTTCCTTGCAGACTCAGCTTCGTCCTGCCACATCCGAGGAAGGCAAGCTGGACTCCATCAAGCACTGGGTTGCCGCGCGGTTCAGCCGTCTCGAGTTCGAGCATCCTGATTTCGATGTCGTGATTCGCCCGCTTGCTCGCGTGCTGAACAGTGGCTACGGGAATAGCCTTGAACTGGCTGAGTTGGTCGCCACATTTGCACAGGCCAACGGACTGCGGGTCGATCCCGTCGTCTGGTATCCGTTCGAACCCGCCGTGCCCGGACTCGATCATGCTATCGGTATGTTGCGAGTTCAGCACGGGACGGTCAGCTTCCTCTGTGATCCAGTGCGTTCGCGTTCCCAGTTCGCGAGCGTTGACCTCGCGGAGTCCTGCTATCTGTCCACCGATTCCGACGCCCCGACGCTTCAGCCGCTGATTCCTTTCACAACCGAAGGCAACAGCCTCGATTTGCGCGTCACACTCTCCAACGTCGAAGCCGACACCATTCTTGGTGTGGGATCGTTCTCGGCCGCCGGCGGGTTCAGTCCGTTCGAGAGTGTCCGCGAAGCTGGCGCTGAAGAGTTTGTGGCTGATCTGTTGACGCTGCCGGATCTCTCGGTAAATTCCGCCATCGTACGCGAGCTTGGTCCGGCGGCGGTCTCGATCTCGTTTTCGTTTGCTCTGCCGAGATTTGACACGGCGGATGCGTTCCGGCTGCTGCCCACGTCGTTGCTTGCGCTCGATCCGTATCTCATGTCGCCGCCCCTCACGCTCGAAGCGAAGGAGTTTCCGTTCTGGATTCGCGTCCCCGGAACGATCACGACGCTCCTCAATGTCCCCTTCCCCGCGAAATGGAATGCCGTGAAGACGCCGGCCGCGCTCGCTGCCTCGTGGCAGGGCGGAAGCGGTTCACGCACATGCAAGACTGAAGATCACCAAGTGAGCGTCGAGACCCGAATCACCAACAGCAATGTCTGGTTGCCGTCCGGCGACTGGGCACAATTCCGAAACTTCCTGATCGAGACCGGGCAGCGACCCAACAACGCCATCGGCTTCGTGCCGCGGCCGGATTGACCGCCCGGCGCCACGGCACGTGGCCGGGACGACGAATACAAAGCGCCCGCGGGAATGAATCCCGCGGGCGCTCAGCTTGTGCGTAACGGCAACGTTGACTCAGCAGCCTTCCTTCTTTTTCTTCTTGCCTCCGGCAGCCTTCGGAGTGCCGGTACCACCGGTCGGAATCTGCAATTTCGGCACGCGCTTCGAATCCGTCAGCGCATCTTCAGCGGCGCCCGACTGCGGAGTCCCACCGAAAAACGCGCACACCGATTTCACACGGGCCAGCGAATCGCGCTGCGCCGGAAGCGGACTCTCGGGAAGCCGCGGAAATAGAATCCGGTCCTTCCATTCGTCCAGCCCGCCGGTAAGCATGTAGCTGTGCTTGAATCCGCGCCCTGCGAGCAGCATCCATGCCTGCGCCGCGTGAATCCCGCCTTCCGAATACAAAACCAGCTTCTCGTTGCGCCCGAGCTCCGCCGTCGCCAATTCCCCGACCGGAATGCTCTCCGCGCCCTGAATGTGATATTCATTGTACTCCGCGTCGCTGCGGACGTCAATCAAGCGATAGTCGGCGCGACCCTGAATAATCCAGTCCGCCAGCTCCGGTGCGCTGATATGGTCCGTTTCGTTCTGCACGATCAAACCCAATTCCTTCATATCCAGCGACACCCGCGTCCCCCGGTACGGACTACCGGGCAACACCGCGCCGACTCCCAGCGCCAACGCGATCAAGGCGCACTTCTGCGTCCATGTCCAACCCGAAAGTAGTTTCATCATCAGCTCACTCCGGGCGAATATGCGCCCACTTCTTCTCCGCCCGACCCGCAAACCAGAATCCACCCAACGCCATTAGCACGACGAGGAACACGACAAGCCCGTAAGACAAGCCCGTCACAGCGGGCAGCGTGATCGATCCCATCGACGAACTGTTGTAGAACGCTTCAATCAGCGAGAATGATTCGCCGAACACGAAGATGCCCACGACAATCCCGCACAGGTAAACGAAGCCGTCAATCCGACCCGTCGCGGCCGCCACGCACGATGTTCCCGGACAGTAGCCGCCGATCACGAAGCCAAAACCCAGGAGTAGGCCGCCCGCAATTTGCGGCAGCAGGTAGGTGGGACTGACATAGACCAGTGACAAATCGACCAGGCCGAGCACCGACAGATAATACAGCCCCAGCATCGCCGTAATGATCGCCGTGAACATCACCTTGAACACCGTCAAATCATAGCCGTAAAACTGCGCCGCCAGCTTGCGCCCGCTGCCAAAACCGGCGCGCTCGAGAAAGAACCCGAACCCGATCCCGATCCCAAAGGCGACGACCAGCCCCATGTTATCGCCAAACAATCCGTACTTGAATAACGGCGCGCTCATAGCCATTGCCTCCGCATGAAATAGGCCAGCAGGTACGCTCCCGCGAATACGCACATCATGAATGCCCAGCTTCCCACGCTCAGCAGCGCGCCGCCCGTCAGCGCCTGACCGCTCGTGCAGCCGCGCGCAAGCTTCGCCCCGATGCCCATCAACACTCCGCCGGAAAACGCAAAGACGAGTCGACGCCCCGACGAAATGCGCGGACCCTTCTCAATCGACTTGTTCACGCGCCCGGCCAGAATTCCCGAAAGAAAGCCCCCCGCAAACAAGCCGAGGACTTCAAACACAAGCCAATCTTTCAGCGGGTGCCGGGTGCCGTCGCCGAGGTACTCCTGGTAGTACGCATTCCCTTCGGCGTGCGATGGCGATACGGTGTGAACACCGGTCGCGACCAAACTGGAAAACGCGCCGGATGCGCCCAGGCCGCGACCCATAATCACAAAGGCCGCCAGTAGGACGAGCCCCAGACCGATTCCAGCCGCGTAGGGGTTCCAATAAGCGGATGCGGCCGGTCGCAGCGCCGCGTGATCGGCTTCCGGCGTCCCCATAAGTTCATTCGACCCGATTGCGGACATGAGTCCTTTCCCTCTCGATGAATGCGTGATGTGAAATCCCTTGCGGTACGCCTTTTCAACGCAGGGCTGCCGCCGTCACTGGAATCCAATGCGACGTCTGCCCGGCATAGACAATCACGAAGCGCAACACCAGTCCGCCAAACAGCACGAGTAACGGCGGAATCGCCGTGTGTTTGACTTTGTGTTGAACCGCCAATATCTGCACAATCAGCGGCAACAGAATCCCCGCCATCACCACGAATACCCAGAATACGGGCGCGTAGGTTCCGCTGAGCAGGAGTGACGCCGCCTGCTGATGCGCCGACGTCGAGCTGACCAGTCCGATTAAATACAACGCGATGACGAACAGCTCCAGCACGAGAAAACCGTTGTCGGCCTTCGCCAGCAACTCCCGTTCGTCACGATCCTGCGCGATCATGTGCACGAGCGCGGCCGCCGAAGACGCCCCGGACACGAGAAATAGCAGCCACAGGATCGCGCTGTTCCAGAGCGGCCGCGCGCCCACCGCGCTGAGCAGCACCCCTGTGTACATGCCTAACATGCCGCCGAGCAACATGTTGAGCACGCCGATCGCGCGCACCGCACTCGGATTCTCCCGCAAGGTTGACGACCAAACCAGAACGGGACGCAGCCAGCCATGCCATTTGGCTCCCCACGCATCCGGCGCGCGGAGTAACAGCAGCACGGCAATCGCGGGATAGACGAGAAGCAATATCCACGCACCCCACGACATCGGTGACGTCAGCTCAAATGTCGTGTACAGCCGCCACGTAAAGCCCTTGTGTTCAAGATCAAGAAACAAGGCGAGCATGCCCAGCGTCAGCAGCAACAGACTGATCGTGGGAACTTGATAACAGGCGCACTGTGTCCGTTCGCGGTATCGACCGCTGAAAATGAGGTAACCCGAGATCAGCATCATCCCCGCGACCAGACCGCCGAGAAACAGGTACACCGGGATCTCCCAACCCCAGATGTGCAGTGCGGGGTCGAGCAGCGGATTCATGCGCGTGGAAGTCAACTCGGGCATCGGCTACGTCAGGTAAAATATTTGCGGTGCGGTCCCCGCTTCGGGCATCACGCTATGATGTTGGCGGGTCGCGAGCAGCCGGCTCACGTCGCTATTCGGGTCTTCGAGGTCGCCGAAGTACATGCAGTGCGTTGGACAGACTGCCACGCACGCCGGCAATTGCCCCTGCTCAACGCGATGAATACAAAATGTGCATTTGTCCGCGTACCCCTCGGGGTGAATAAACCGGGCGTCATACGGGCACGCCGCCAGACAGGCTTTGCAGCCGATACACTCGTTGTGCGTCACCAGCACCACGCCGCCGAGATCGTGAACATGGCTCGCGCCCGTCGGACAGCAATGGACGCACGGCGGATGGTCGCAATGATTGCAACGCTCGCTGCGAATCTCCATGTTCAGCGTGGGGAACTTGCCCCCGACTTCCGTCACGATCCAATCCCGGTTATAGCCCTCCGGGACCCGATTCTCGGTCTTGCACGCCACAACGCAGTCCATGCACCCCACGCATTTCCGCGTATCGATCACCATGCCAAAGCGCGCCATCGTCAGCCCTCGCTTTCGATGGTGACAAAGTTAACGTTCATCCCCGTGCCGCCCATCAGCGGATCGACAACATAGCGCGTAATCAGCTGCGAATCGCTGGCCCCGCGGCCCCGCGCATGTCGCATCCCTTTCGCCGTGTGCCCGAAGCCATGCACCAGGTAAACGCAATCCGTGCGAATCCGCTCCGTGGCCTTCACCTTGATGGAATTGGAGATGACGCCATCTTCGTTCTTCAACTTGACGCGATCACCACTCTTCAGTCCCAGGCGCGCGGCCACATCCGCATTGACCCACACTTCGTTCTCATTCATCATGTCCATGAGCACACGATTCGTATGCGTGCGGCTGAACGAATGCACCGGCGCGCGACCGAACAGCAGCCGAAAATAGCCGGGCGGCGGCTCCGGCGGCGGCGTGAATCTCGGAACAGGGTCGAAGCCATGCTCCGCCAGTTGCAGGCTGTAGAACTCAATCTTCCCGGACGGCGTCCCGAACTCCGCGGGCACGCCCTCGTCAAAGTAGATCGGCTGCCGGTCGCCGCGCAGAATCCCCTGCTCCTTCAGCTCCTCATAGTTGTAGCCGCCCGCCGCGAGCCGGAAGCGAAAGTACTCTTCGATATCCTGCCACGGGTAGTAATCAGCGAGTCCGAGACGCAAGGCAAGCTCCCGCGCGATCCACCAATTCGGTTGCTGGTCGTCCGGCGACTTGACCACGGGCTGCCGAATCGATATGAACGGATCGCGGAACCACTCCACATTCAAGTCATCAAACCGTTCGAGATAGACCGACTCCGGCAATACCACATCGGCCCAACCCGCGATTTCGCTCGGAATCACATCGACAACCACCAGCAGGTCCAGCTTCTGTATCGCGCGAATCGTCTCCGCCTCGTTGGGTAGCGCCTGAAGCAGATTCGTCGCATAGACCATCCATCCCTTGATCGGATAGGGCGTGCCGGTTAGCGTCGCTTCCCGAATCCCCGTCGTAATCGTCTCGTGCGCGAACGGATACTTGTGATCCGGATTGTCCACCTTACCCTTGTCAGATTTCGGATAGGGCGGATAGGGATAACCGGGCAGGTCCATATTTGCGGGGTAATAAAACCCGCCCTTACGGCCCCAACTGCCCAGCAACGCGTTCAACAGCGCGATCGCCCGGCTCCGTTGCGCGTCGTCGCCGTACCAATTCACGTGCCGCCCCGGATGAATCAGTGTCGCCGGCCGGAACCGCGCCATGTCCCGCGCGCTCTCGCGAATTAGCGCCGGCTCCACGCCCGTCAGCGGATAAGCCCATTCCGGTGTGTTGTGCAGTATCTCAGCGGCAAACTGCTCAAATCCGAACCCATGCGCCGCGATGTACTCCGCGTCGTACAGCTGTTCAGTGACGATCACATTCATCCACGCCAGTAACAGCGCCAGATCCGTTCCCGGCTTCACGGGCAGATAGTACTTCGCCTTCGACGCCGCCACCGAATACCGCGGATCGGCCACGATCACTGTCGCTCCCTGCTCGATGGCTTCGGCGAATTCCTGCACCTGCGTATTGTGCATGTTCTCGCCCAGGTGTGAACCGATCAACACAATGCACTTCGCATTGCGAATGTCCGTCCGCTCCGGCGAACTCACATCCTCCCCAAACGTCAGCCGAAAGCCGACATCGCGCGGACCCCGGCACTGCGCGAACGACGGTGCCGCGATATTCGGCGATCCGTACGCCTTGAGCGTGTGCTTCAGAAAATTGCCGCCGATCCCGTGACTGAACAGCGCCATCGCCTCCGGTCCATACTGCGACTTGATCGACTGCATCTTCCCGGCAATAAAGTCCAGCGCCTCGCCCCAGGTCACCTCGATCCATTCCTCCTGCCCGCGCACGCTCTTGCGCAGCAGCGGCGCGCGCAAACGATCCGGATCGTAGTGCGCGCCCACGCCGCCCGTGCCCCGCGGGCAGAGCCGGCCGTTGCTCAGCGGATCGGCCGGATTGCCCTCAAGTTTCCAGAGCTTACCCCCCGCGACGTGCGCAATCACTCCGCACTTCCAGAAACAGATGTCGCAGTACGTGGGAATCGTCTGCACGTCCTCGTCGCCGGCGCCCCGCTCGATAGCCTGCGCCACGCCCGGCAGATCGTACAGGTAACGTCCCGCCGCTGCTACGCCGACGGAGGTCGCGCCGATCTTGAGAAATTTGCGTCTGGTCAGGCTATTCATTGTGGTTTGCAGAATTGGGAACACCGGGTCATCGGATCGACATCAACGGCGGTCAGATCAGAACCCGAACCCGACTTCAACTTCCCACTGATCCATCTTGAGTTCGATCTGCTGCTGCCCCGGAGCCTCCATCGGATTCGCTCCCTGCACGCTATTCGAAAACGCGCGCATGATCGAACAACTGATCTCTTTCTGACCGCCAATCATGTACGAGCCGCCCAGCGTGAGGTGCTGCTCCACCACGCCCGGCGCGAGTATGTTGAACATGACCTCCGAATCCGGGATCGGCTGAGCTCCAAACGCCCAGCCCGCGCGCCATGCCCACTGCGGCATGCCCGTCCACTGGACGCCGAACTTCACGTTTGTCATGTCCTCCCACCCAAACCCGGCGCCGTTGTCGCTGCCGAGCAGTATTCCTTGCTGAAATGCGGCGGGATCAAACGGATTGCCCACCGATTTCACTTCACTGTACATAATCTGCTGTACATCAACAGCAACCGTCCAGTGCTTCACCGGACCTGCCGCCACTCCCGCCGTCCATGTGGAAGGAATGTCGAAATCACCCGCTTCCGCGAACAATCCGGCGTAGTCCTTGAACTCGCTCATCCCCATTTGCGTCTGGTACGATGCACCCACGCTGAACAACTCGTGCAGCTTGCCGAGATAGCCCAGCCGCAGCCCGAAACCGGTGCCGGTATCCGTGTCATGGTTGGTAAGCTTGGTGCCATCCGTCGAGAAGTTGCCGAACGCTTCCAGCCCTTCCGCTGAGAACATCTGATATGCCAATACGGGCATGAGGCCCAGCGCATGACGTTCCGTGAGCTTGCGCGCATAGCTAACGCCGAAAAAGAGCTGCGAGAGATTCTGACCCGTTGGCCTGCTGCCGTTGAAAGCGGCGGCATCATAATCCGTGTTCATCCCGCCGTTGCCGTAGATCGCGAGACCCACCGCATTCTGCTCCGCAATGATCCGGTTATATCCCAGCGCCGGAATAACAAATGTGTTCGACCCTGATTCCGTGGTGCCCGGCGTCAGCGGAAACGTATTCGGATAGCCCGATGGATTCCCGGTGACTGAAAATTCACGATTCGGGTTAAACAAGGACACCGCCAGGTCGTAACGACTGTTCAAGAACACCAACGAGGCCGGATTATTCGCCGCCGCGATCGAGTTCGTCGGAAGCGCAACGCCGGCGCCGCCCATCGCCTTGCTCTGCGTGCCGTAACCGTGCGAAAAATAACCCAGCGTCGCGAACGCGGGCGCGCTGACCGTCAGCAGAAAGAGCAATGTCGAGAACAGCAATCGCCTTCCAGATATCGAATTGAGGCAGGAGTTCACAGCGTCTCCGATTCGGTTGATTGTGAAATATTTCGCAAGAAGGGCCGCACCCCGGAACCTCATGACGACGCGACCCGCCGGACTTCTTTAGAACTCGATCGACCGCCGAATCTCGTCCATCGCCAATTTTAACCGCTGCAGGGTTTCAACCAACGCCGCGCGTTCCGAATCCGGAAACTGCGAAAGCAGTTCCTGATGAAGCTGCGTCTCCAAGTTCAGAAGTTGCACGGCGACCGTCCGCCCCGCTTCCGTTAATTCGATTCGCCGCACCCGCCGGTCATTGCCGCTTTCCGCCCGGCTCACTAACCCCTGCCTCACGAGACGATCCACCAGCGGGGTCAAGCGACTATTCCCGATTCGCAACCGCTCCGCCAGCTCCGATGCCGTGTTCAGCTTCTCACCGTAGATCGCGGACAGTACCCGCCCGTCCGCCGCATGCAAGCCAAAGCTCCGACAGATTCGCTCTTCCTTATCAACGCAGCACCGCGACAGCTCCCGCGTGAGCGCGGCCAATTGCCGGGCCTGAGCACCACTGGGACGACGAATCTTCCTCGCTTTGGGCTGATGAACATTCATGGAGTGTAATATACCCGGCGTGAAGTTAAAAGTCAAGTGAAACTTTTCACGTGTGCTGGCGGTAAACTCAATGTTATCATGAATTAAGACAGATCCAATCCGCTATTACGAGAGGCAGCGATCCGTTCCTCCCCCGCCCGCAGGGGGTCAGAAAGGCTCCCCCGTTTGAGTTTCTGCTCGACTTGTCGTAAATTGTAGGCCAATCCAATCACGCGGTCGCAATTCCCGAATCGTACAAGATCGTCGCCATATGAAACTCGCGGGAGTCATCCTAAACGGCGGGCATAGTTCGCGCATGGGCCAACCCAAAGCGTCGCTCAGCTTGCCCGATGGCATGACGATGCTCGAGCACTCCGTAGCTCCACTGAAAGCGATTTGCGCTCCGTTATATATTGTGGGCGGCGACGCTCCCGCGACGGTGAGCCCATCCGACAACTCAATCCATTATCCGGATGATCGACCCGGTCACGGTCCGGCCGGAGGACTTGCAACCGTCGCGCGCTTGGCTCTCGCGGATGCGTATCTCGTACTAACCTGCGATCAGCCCTTGCTCACTCCGTCGTTGCTGTCCCGTCTGCGCTCCGGGCCGCCGCAGCTCGCTCATCTGTTTCGAAGTCAGGGGTCCGACGCCTTCTTTCCCTTTCCCGGCTACTATCCGCAGACTCTGCTCGCGCACTTGCTGACCGGGACTGCCCCGCCGTTGCGCTCGATGAGAGAAGTCATTGCTGCCGCAACGGTGGAGTGGATCGACCTCGGCCCCGGTGAACTCGCCCTGCTGCGCGGCGTGAACACGCCCGCCGAGTTCGCCGAACTCTGTCAACAACACGGAGCGAATCGTGCCGCTCGTTGATCGCTTCAGCCGTCGGCACAACTACCTGCGGATCGCCGTAACCGATCGCTGTAACCTGCGTTGCGTCTATTGCATGCCGGCGCAAGGAATCGAGTGGAAGCCGCGCGCGGAGATCCTCACCCTCGAGGAAATCCTGCGCATCGCGCAAATCCTCACCGAAGAAGGGGTCTCCAAAATCCGCCTCACCGGAGGCGAACCCACGGTGCGCGCCAACTTGTGCTGGCTCATCCGCGAACTGGCGCAGCTCGACGGCCTGCAAACGCTGGCCATGACCACCAACGGCATCACCCTGACCGAACATGCTGCCGCGCTCAAAGCCGCCGGACTGCACCGCCTCAATATCAGTCTCGACACCCTTCGCCGCGAGCGCTTTCAAGACATCACGATGCGGGACGGGCTGCACCGCGTACTTGCCGGAATCGACGCGGCTTTGAAGGCCGGGTTCGAACTGATCAAGCTCAATGTCGTGATCATCAATGGCCTGAATGACGACGAGTGCTTCGATTTCGTTGAATTCGTGCGAGCTCGCCCGCTGCACATTCGCTTCATCGAGTTCATGCCCTTTCCCGGCAACAACTGGAGCCGGAATCAGTATCTCCCCTGGCGGCAACTCCTCGAACGCCTCTCCGCACGATACGATCTGATGCCGACCGACGCGTCGGACACTTCGGTCGCACGCGGTTTTGCCATACCGGGCTATGCCGGGACCGTCTCCTTCATCTCCCCGCTTTCCGAAGAGTTCTGCGCGAACTGCAACCGTCTGCGACTGACCGCCGACGGTTCGATCAAGTCCTGCCTACTCTATCCCGCCGAACTGAATCTCCGCGAGCAGCTGCGCGCCGGCGTCGGCGATGAAGGCCTGCTCAAGCTGATCCAAACCGCCTTGAACGAAAAACACTTCGCGCATCCGCAGGAGTGTGCGCTGCCTGCGCTCGAAAACCGCTGCATGTCTCACATCGGGGGCTAATCGTGTTAGATGTTTCCAAAAAGGTCAAGACGCTTCGCACCGCCACGGCCGAAGCCCGCCTGACGCTCGCGGCCCGCACCATTGCCCGCATCCGCGAACGCAGCGTTCCCAAGGGCGATCCCCTCGAAGTTGCCCGCGTCGCCGCCATTCAAGCGGCGAAAAACACCTCGCAGATCATCCCGTTCTGTCATCCGCTGCCCATCGATCATGTGGCCGTGGAGTTCGAACTGCGCGATGTCGAAATCGTGGTCACCGCATCCGTCAAAGCCAACTACAAGACCGGCGTCGAAATGGAGGCCATGACCGCCGCCGCCGTCGCCGCGCTTACCCTCTATGATATGCTCAAAATGCTCGACGAGTCCATGGAAATCACAAGCATCAAGCTGCTGTCGAAAACCGGCGGCAAATCCGATTTCCGCTCCGCGTTCTCCGTTCCGCTGCGCGCCGCTGTCCTGGTCATGTCCGATTCCATCGCCGCGGGCAAGAAAGACGATCTGTCCGGTCGCCTGATCAGCGAGCGGCTGCGAACCGAAGGACTGATCGTTGACGAGTACCGGATTATCCCGGATGACATTCCCGAAATCGAACTTACCGTCCGCCGCTATTGCGATGACCTGAAGGTCGATCTCGTGATGACCACCGGCGGCACCGGCTTCAGTCCGCGCGATAACACGCCCGAAGCCATGGCCCGCATCATTGACCGCGAAATCCCCGGTATTCCCGAAGCCATCCGCGCCTACGGAGTCGAACGCACGCCCTACGCCATGCTCTCCCGCGCCCGCGCCGGCATTCGTGGCCAGACCATCATCATTAATCTCCCCGGTTCCAAACGCGGCGTCGCGGAATCCCTGGACGCGCTCTTCCCCGGACTGCTGCACGCGTTCCCCATGTTACGGGCCGGCGGGCACGACGGCGGACTTGCGAAGCGGAGCTCGCACTCGTGATTCCGTTTGAGGACGCCTGCCGATTGGTATTGGAACAGGCCCGGCCACTCCCCGCCTGCACGGTCGAGCTGAGCCATGCCGACGGCTTGTGCTTGTCCGAGGATATCCGCGCGCCGTTTGACCTGCCGCGCTTCGACAGCACCGCCGTCGATGGCTTCGCCGTCAGAGTGTCAGATGTGAAACTTGCGAGTTCAGCTAAACCCGTGAGTCTGCCCATTACCCGCACGATTCGGGCCGGCGTGCATTGCGAGCACGAGCTCATGCCCGCAGCCGCCTGGCGGGTCTTGACCGGTGCGCCGGTGCCCGGGAGTGTCGAGGCCGTCGTGATGAAAGAATTCGCAACCGTCGAACGCAATATCGTTTCGATCAGTCGAAGCGTGAAGCCTGGCGAGAACATCCGCCGAGCGGGGGAGGAGTATCAGGCCGGCCAGAGCGTGCTGGCGCGCGGCACTCGAATTTCGCCGACCGTGATCGGGTTGCTGGCCAATCTCGGCATCACGCAAGTTCCGGTCTTTCAGTCGCCACGCGTCACGATCATTATCACCGGTGACGAACTGCGCGCGGCCGGTTCTGAACTTGGCCCCGGCTTGATCTACGATTCCAACAGTCCCGCGCTCGCTGCCGCGTGTGCCCGGTTGGGGGTCGCGCAGTGCGAGATCGCCCGCTGTCCTGACGAACTGAAGCCCACCGTTGACGCACTCCGCGCGGCGATCGCGAGCTCGGAAATCGTGGTAACGGTCGGCGGTGCGTCCGTCGGCGACTATGACTTCGTCGGCGCCGCGCTGCGCGAACTCGCAGCGCGACTGCTCTACACCTCGGTCGCCATCAAACCCGGCAAACCCAATCTGTTCGCCACCGTCGAGCATTTCGGACGAACCGTCCTGCTATTCGGCCTGCCCGGCAACCCCGTTTCCGCGCTGCTGTCCTTCCACCTGCTGATTCGTCCGGCGATCCACAGCTTGCTGGGCGCAACCGGCGTCGAGCCGATCACCGTGCTGGCCCGGCTGTCCACTGAGCTCAGGAAGAAACCCGGGCGCCTCGAATTCGTCCGCGTGCAACTTCGCCGGGAGGGGCCGCAATGGAGCGCCGCTCCGACTTCCGGGCAGGAATCGCACATGCTGAGCGGACTTGCCGCAGCCGATGGCCTGCTGCGTTTTCCCGCGGAATCCGTTTATCTCGCCGCCGGTACCGATGTTGAAGTGGAGCTGTTGTCATGGTGATTCTCTCCGGACGTGTGCACGCGGTCTCCATTAGCGAAGCAAAGGGTACGCAAAAACACAATGTCGAGGCGGCCAGCCTTATCGCCAATCACGGCATCGAGACCGACGCCCACGCCGGACCGTGGCACCGTCAAGTGAGTCTGCTGGCCCTCGAGAGCATTGAAGTCATGCGGCAGATGGGTGCCGACGCGGATCCCGGTGACTTCGCCGAAAATATTACCACCCGCGGTATTAATCTGCTGCTGCTGAAACCCGGCGACCGCATTTCCATCGCCGATTCGATCCTCGAAATTACCCAAATCGGCAAAGAGTGCCACTCGCACTGCGCGATCTTCGCGCAAGTCGGAGACTGCGTCATGCCCCGCGAGGGAATCTTCGCTCAGGTCCTGCGCGGAGGTCTGATTCGACCCGGAGATCCGATCAACCTCTTGGCCGAGTCAAACGGGGTCCCTGCCGCAAGATCGTTCGATGCCTGATCCCGTCCTGCTCAGTCTGCTGGTGCTCGTCGTCGCTGCGCTCTATTCCTCCGTCGGCCACGGCGGCGCGTCGGGCTATCTCGCTGTGCTCGCGCTGTTTTCCGTTGCCCCTGCGCAGATGGCAGGAACGGCGCTGGTGCTGAACATCGCCGTTTCCGCACTCGCGTTGTTTGCCTTCGCCCGATCCGGCCACTTCAATCCCCGCCTGACTCTGCCGATCATCGCGGTCTCGGTTCCGCTCGCTTTCCTCGGCGGTCTGGCCCAACTGCCCGATCCGCTCTATCAACGGCTGCTCGCTTTCGCCCTCGTCGTCGCCGCGATCCGGATCGCCATGAATGTCGCCGCTGGGGACCAGGCACCAACCTTACGGCCCGTGAATCTCACCGTCGCCTTGCCGGCATCCGCCGGCATCGGACTGCTGTCCGGAATGATCGGAATCGGCGGCGGAATTTTCCTGAGTCCCCTTCTCATCCTCACCCGTTGGGCAACCGCGAAACAATCCGCCGCCACCGCCGCCGCTTTCATCTTCGTGAATTCCAACGCGGGCCTCGTCGGCCGAATCGTTACCCATCGCCTTGAACTCATGGATTCGCCTTGGCCGATCTTCGCGGCTGTCGTCGGCGGAATTGTCGGCTCGCGAATCGGCGCCACGCAGTACTCCATCCTCACCTTGCGTCGCGTTCTCGCCGTCGTCCTCCTCATCGCTGCCGCCAAGGCCGTACAGTCCAGCCTCTGACCCCCTCTCGCTCCGGACCCCGACCCCCCCGCGCCTCCTCCTTTTCACCGCGCTCGCTCCCAACTTCTGCGTTAGATATTGAAAATACGCTAATTAAAGCGTAACTCCGCGTCGCGCGGCCCCGGGAACTCGGCCTGACTTCGAAGCGTTTATGGATTATATTTCTGTATGGTTATATAACCATAAAGCGATTAAATGAGACCACTGATTCTTCTCTTTCTCCTCTCCGGCTTCTCCGCACTCGCCATGGCGCAGCCGCTGACCCTCGAAAGCGCCGCGCGCCGAGCGCGGCAAAACAGCCCTGCGGCGAAAGCCTCCGCCGCCCGCGTTATGGCCGCTGAACAATCCGCGCGTCAGGCGATCGGCTATCGGCTGCCAAGCATCGATCTGCTGGAAATCGGCGTGCGCACGACCAACCCTGCCGAAGCCTTCGCCTTCAAGCTGAATCAGGAGCGCTTTAGCATGGCCGAGTTCGCCAACCCTGCGCTCGACGCCAACAACCCGGATCCGCTGAACTCCGCCATCACACGAGCCGAGGCGAAGTTGCCCGTGTTTACCGGCGGCATGCTCGATGCGCGTACACGGCAAGCTCATCTGATGGCGCGCGCCGCGCGGCTTGAACATTCCCACACGCTGAATCGTATCGCCTACGAGGCCAGCGAGGCCTGGATGAACCTGAGCCGCGCCCGTGAATACCACGACCTCATGCAACGCGCCCACCGCACCGCCGCCGCACATCTGGATCGCGCGCGCGCGTTCTTTGATGAAGGAATGCTGATCCCCAGCGACATGCTGCGCGCCGAAGTCTATCTCGCCGAAATGGATGAGTGGCTCGCCCGCGCCCAAGCCGGGGCCGAACTCGCGTCCGCGGCGCTGAATTACCAGCTCGGAGAGCCTCAGCAAACGACCGTCAGTCTGGACCCGGTCGCCGAACTTGTCGAAAGCGCCGATTCCCTCGACGCGCTGGTCGAACGCGCACTTCACGCGCGGCCCGACCTGCAAGCCGCGCGCTTGAAGCTCCGGGCCGGCGAATTAGAAACAACCGTCGCCCGCGCCGGCTTCCTGCCCGAGCTGGGTATCGTCGCTCGTTATGAATGGTATGATGACAGACTCTTCGGCGATCACGGGGAATCCTGGGCGCTCATGGCCATGGCCAAGCTGAACCTCTTTAAAGGCGGCAGCGACTTCGCGAACGTCAAAAAATCGCGCGCCGAGGCCGTGTCCGGCGCCGCTGATGTGCAACGCTTCCAAGAGGGCGTGCGCCTCGAAGTCCGCCAATTCAAGGCCGATGTCACATCGGCCAAACTGCGCTCCCACGCCGCGACAGCGGCGCTCGCTGCCGGACGCGAACACCTGCGCATTCTCGAAGAACGGTTCAACCAGGGGGTCGCGAAAATGACTGATCTGCTCGACGCCCAAACCGCCTTGCGCGAAGTCGAGGTCCGCGCGCTTAACGCCCGCTATGATCTCCACCTCGCCGTCTTGCACCTGCGACTGGCCGTGGGTGATCCCGTGCTTGATCTATCCGCCGAGGAACAATGAAAACTATCGTTACGCTCTGTGCCGTCGGGTCGGTACTGATGTTCGCCGGTTGCTCGCATGATGCCAAGCTCGCATCCACCGCTTCCGCGAGCCTGAAGGCGGACGTCGCCACGGTGACGACCGTTCGTCTGCCGCGCGTGCGCGAACTACGCGGAACCGTTACCGCTGCCGAAGATGCCGTCCTCTCCAGCCGCGCCATGGGCCCGGTCGTTCGCGAGCATGTGGCCGTCGGCGATCGCGTCAAGCAAGGACAGCCGCTGATCGAAGTCGAAGAACGGATGAGCGGCGGCGGCCTGGCGCAAGCACGCGGCGCTTTGGCGCAAGCGCAGGCCGGACTCGCGCTCGCGGAACGCAACTTCCGCCGGTTCGAATCCCTCTTCTCCAAACAGGCCTGCTCCGAACTTGAACTCGATCTGGCCCGCATGCAATACGAACAAGCCAAAGGCGCGGTCGAGCAGGCGAACGGGGCGGTCGCCGCCGCCGGCGCCGTCGCCGATGATAGCAACCTCCGCGCACCGTTCGACGCCTATGTCGTCGAAAAGTTCGTCAGCGTGGGTGACCTGGTCGCCCCCGGACGTCCGGTGATTCATCTGCAATCCGCCGTGGGCCGTGAAGTTGCCTTCTCCGTACGAGTCGGAGACCGCGCATGGGTCAAGCGCGGCGACCGCCTGCCGTTTTATGTCGATGCGTCGAATGAAGTCACGCCCCGCTACGCCACGGTGACCGAGGTCGCGCCCTCGGCGGATCCCGTGACGCATAGCGTCTCCGCAAAGGCCGTGATCGAAGGTCCCGAGCTGCCCGCCGGAATCACCGTGACCGTGACCCTCGCCGGCGATACGGCCGACGTCATCACCATTCCGGCCACCGCGGTTTATGCGACCGGCGGACTGCAATTGGTGACGACGATCGAAGACGGCGCGGCGCGTAACCTCGCGATCACCACCGGCCGGTCATACGGCGATGCGGTCGAAGTGCTCTCCGGACTCGGTGCCGGACAGAGCATCGTGGCCAACCGAACCGGTGCAATTGCCGAAGGAACGAGAATCGAACGGGTGAATGGATGACCGACAACTCCAGGAATAATCAGCCGGAGGAGTCGCTTGCTCCGTCCCTCGCCGACGAAATCAAAGCCGCGCGGCAGGAAGCGAAGCGCGAGAAACTCGCGCGGCGCAAGATCGGCATCTCCGGCTCCATCGCCTCCGCCTTCTTAGAGTCCAAGCTCACACCACTGTTGGTCGTGGCCGCCCTCCTGATCGGCGGCCTCGCCCTCTTGATTACCCCGCGCGAGGAAGAACCGCAGATCAAAGTCCCGATGGTGGATGTGACCGTCGGATTCCCCGGGGCCACCCCGCTGGAAGTTGAACGCCGCGTCATCACTCCGCTGGAAAAGATCCTCTACGAGATCGAGAATGTTGAGTACATCTACTCAACGTCACGCCCTTCCGGCGGCATGGTGGTCGTGCGATTCTACGTCGGAACGGATCCCGATCAGGCCGTGACCCGCATCCACGCCAAGCTGCAAGCCGCCGCCGATCAAATGCCGCAGGGTGCGACCCCCCCGCTGGTCAAGTTGCGGACCATCGACGACGTGCCGTCCGTGGCTTACACGCTTTGGAGCACCCAGCTCAGCTCAACCGAGTTGCGCAAAGTCGCCGAAGAGCTGAAATCCGAGTTCACCAAACACCCGCGCGTGTCGCAGGTCAACATCATCGGTGGGCAGCGCCGCGTCGTGCGCGTCACGTTCGACCGCGATCGGCTGGCCGCCTATCAAGCCTCGATTCTGCAGGCGTACGGAGCACTCGCGGGCGCGAATTGGCGGCTCCCGGCCGGCGAGTTGACCGCCGATAATGAAGTGCTCGATGTGCACGTCGGCGGTCTGCTCCGCGATGTCGAAGACGTGCAGAATACGCTGGTCGGTGTGTACAACGGACGCCCCGTTTACCTGCGCGATGTCGCAACGATCGAAGACGGACCGGAGGAACCCGATCAGTACGTCTGGATGGGCTCCGGTCCCGCGGCACAGGAAAAGCAGATCGCTGTGGCGGGAATCGACGCCACCGCGGTTACAATCTCGATCGCCAAGAAGCCGGGAACGAACGCGATTGACATGGTCTCCGAACTCGATCAGCGACTTGAAATGCTCAAACGGACCGTCGTCCCGGCGGACGTGGAGCTTACCAAGACCCGCGACTACGGCTTTACCGCCAAGGAAAAATCCGATGAACTGATCTTTCACGTGCTGCTGGCGACCATCTCCGTAGTCCTGCTGATGTGGCTTATGCTCGGCCGACGCGAAGCCACGGTTGTGCTCGTCGCCGTACCGGTTACCCTTGCGCTTACGCTGGCCGCCAGCTACTTTTTCGGCTACACGCTGAACCGCGTGACCCTCTTCGCCCTGATCTTCTCCATCGGTATTCTGGTTGACGATGCCATCGTCGTCGTCGAGAACATCCATCGCCATTACCAATTGCGCTGGACCACCGCTCGTCATGCCACCGTCTTCGGCGTGGATGAAGTCGGCAATCCGACCATCCTCGCGACCTTGACGGTCATCGCCGCGCTGCTGCCGCTCGCCTTTGTGTCCGGACTTATGGGTCCCTACATGCGCCCGATTCCGGTCAACGCATCGGCCGCCATGTTCTTCTCGCTCCTGGTTGCGTTCATCATCTCGCCATGGTTGACCTACCGGCTCTTCGGCAAGCTGCACGCTTCCACCGCGCATCAGCACTACGATGAAACCGCGGAGGAAGGCAAGCTGCATCGCCTCTATTCGCGAATCATGCAGCCGCTGCTCGATTCTCCCAAACGGCGCTATCTCGCCCTCGGCGGAGTCGTCGTCCTGCTGCTGCTCTCGATGTTGCTCCTGCCGGCCCGCGCCGTTGTCGTCAAGATGATGCCCTATGACAACAAGAGCGAGTTACAGGTTGTCATCGACGCGCCGGAAGACTATTCCCTCGAGCGCACCAATGCCGCCGCCCGCGACCTCGCATCCGTCTTTACGAATATTCCCGAAGTTACCGACTATCAAGTGTACGTCGGGACCTCCGCGCCGTTCAACTTCAATGGACTCGTGCGCTACTACTTCTTGCGCTCGGGCGCCAACGTCGCCGATATTCAGGTCAACTTGATCAACAAGCACAAGCGTGACGAAGCCAGTCATGACATCGCCAAAGCCGTGCGCACAAAGCTCCTGCCCATCGCGACGCGCCACGGTGTCAACATCAAGGTCAGCGAAGTCCCTCCGGGACCGCCCGTGCTTTCGACCATGGTCGCCGAAGTGTACGGCCCCGAACTCGCGGGCCGGATCGCGGTCGCGCAACAGGTCAAGCAGATCTTCGCGACCACGGATGGCATCGCCGATGTGGACTGGCTCGTCGAGGACGCCGCGCCGCGCGCTGAGCTGGTGATCGATCATGAACGCGCCGCCCGCGCCGGAATCCCCGCCGACCAGATCGCCCGCACCGTCGCCATCGCCGTGAGCGGAACGGACGCCGGGCTTCTGCATGACGACCGCGCGCGCGCGCCGGTTCCCATCGTCTTTCAGCTTGACCGCAACCAGCGTTCGCGATTGGAGGATCTGCTGACCTTGCGCATCGCCGACGCCAATGGCCGATTGATCCCGCTGGGTGAACTGGTCAGCGTGCAACACCGCGCGCGTGAACCTTTCATCTACCACAAGAACCTGCAGCCGGTTACCTACGTGATCGGGGAAGTCGCGGGAACCGAGGAGTCTCCGGTCTATGGAATCCTAAACATGGGGGAGCGGTTGAACACGGTGAACACGCCGACCGGCCGCCCGCTCGCCGTCATGTCCACGCACCTGCCGCAAAACAGCCAGGAATATGCGCTGAAGTGGGATGGCGAATGGCACATCACCTATGAGGTCTTTCGCGATATGGGCGCGGCCTTTGCCGTCGTCGTGTTGCTCATCTACGTGCTGGTGGTCGGCTGGTTCGGTTCGTTCATAACACCGCTCATCATCATGGCGCCGATTCCGCTGACCTTGATCGGCATTCTGCCCGGTCACGGCATGCTCGGCACGTTCTTCACCGCGACCTCGATGATCGGATTCATCGCCCTCTCCGGAATCGTCGTACGCAACTCGATTCTGCTGGTGGACTTCATCAATCAGGAATTGCGAGCGGGGGAGACGCTCGAATCGGCCGTCCTGAAAGCCGGCGCCGTCCGCTTCCGTCCGATCGTGCTCACCGCACTTGCGCTCGTCGTCGGGGCTTCCGTGATCTACCTCGATCCGATCTTTCAGGGACTCGCTGTGTCGCTGATCTTCGGCGTGGTCGCCTCGACGGCGCTCACGCTGGTCGTGATCCCGCTACTCTATTACATGTATCTCAAAGTTGCCGGAACCTCGCAGGTCGCCGGTGTCCAAGACCAGGAAGGAGCATAACGTGCGTGTCGAAGAGGCCTTGCGTTTGATGGCCGGAATCGTTATTCTGATCAGTGTCGCGCTCGCGGTCTGGGTCAGCCCGTGGTGGCTGCTGTTATCGACGTTTGTGGCGCTAAACCTGATTCAGTCCGCGTTCAGCAAGTGGTGTCCGGCGATGACATGCTTCCGCAAACTCGGACTGAAATCCTGAGGGTGAATCATGACGACATCCATGAAGATGTTGATGCTGATCGCGCGCAGCGAACGGCGCGAAGAACTGGAGATATTCCTGCAAAAGGAGGGCCTGCAGGGGTTCTCCGAAATCCCGGATGTGCGCGGACGTGGGACTACCGGACCGCGCATGGGCTCGCTGGTCGCGCCGACCGTCTCGTCCATGATCCTCGTAATGGTCGCCGCGGAGCGGATTGCTGATATCGTGGCGAAACTCAACCTCTACTGCGCCGACTGCCATGAACATCTGCGTATCGCCCACTGGGATATTGTCGTCGAAACCATGGACGAATTGCCGTGAAGTCCACAAAGCACTCCGGTCATAACGGCATGCCGTCGCCCGAGATGACCCGCCGAATCGCGACCGTCTTCAAAGCCATGGCGGAGCCGATCCGCTTGCGGATCCTCTATGAACTGCAGCAGTCCGACGTCTGTGTCGGCGACCTCGTCGAACGCCTCGGCTGCAGTCAGGCCAATGTCTCCAAACACCTCGCCATCCTGCGTAACGCCGGACTGATTGACTCCAGCAGTTCGGGAACGACGCATTACTACAGCGTCTCCGATCCGATTGTTGTCTCCGTCTGCGCATCGGTGTGTGACTCCGTCGAGCGAAGATCGCGCGAGCTGCATGGCCAATCGTAGTCGCCTGTAAATCACGGATTGCTCGTGTGCTCATGAAACCCGCGCGAATCTCCGCGCGGGTTTCTGTTGTCCGCTCCCCATGCCACGACGTTGCACCTGTAACAGATGTGTATCAGACCAATCGTGACCCTGCTTCAGATCGATCTCGCCGATGCCTCTCGGTGCCACGGGCCGCTGATCCGCCTCGCGGACATGTCGCTGAACCAAACCCTCGCCCGCCTGCTTGCTATCGACCTCAATCATCAAAGATTCATGCGGATTGCACATTCGCCCTGATGACCGCGAAAGAGAGCTCAGAACTCCACTTTCCCCCGCGCCCGCCTTGATTTTGCCGACGCGCTAACCCATATTCTAACTGCGATACTGTCTAACCGGCACAGCAGCTTCTTGTCACCACGCAAAAAAAGGAGAGCTGAGTCATGAAATCCTTTATTCTTCTGTTGCTCTGTGCGATCATCGCGCTCCTGTGCGTCGCTCCACAGAGTGCTTCGGCTCAATGCGAAGCGACCGTCCTCGTCTCCGCGAATCAGGAATCCGGGCCGCCCCGCTTCAGCGTCTCGGTGGCTACCAAAGACCTCCATTGTATGACCGGCGGAATGATCAATGTGTCTGTGCAACCGCCGGAAGCCGCGACATTCTACTACGCGATCGACTCCTTCTTCGATGTCTTCACCGAGTACGCGGTCATGGACGGCGAGGGTGTGATCAACTATCCGCCGGGAGTACCGTTTGAAGTCATCACCACGGTAAACTTCTTTGATCCCGTCTATCCGCCGCAAGTCATTGTGGAACTCGTCTGGATCGATCCGCTGGACGGAGTCTTTAAGTACTTTCGACCGGGAGGCACGCCACCCGATGACGTTCCTCCGGTCATGACCCCGGGACAGTCCGTATGCTTCCTCGTGATCCACAAAGTGTACCGGATTCCCCTCGTCGTTCCGCCCGGCGCCGGCATGCCCATCATCTCCGTCAGCCCCGGCTGCACCCCCGCGGACCCTTGCTTCGATCCGTACGTCTGTAACCCCGGCGGGCCGTACGATTATCGCGCCGACGTCATCTGGTTCAACGGACAGTGGATGCTCGAATTCGAATACTCCAATCCCATGTTCGAGCCGTCCTGCTACTGTGTCAGCTACACCGGCAACCTGCCGCTGAACTACGACACGACGCCGCTGCTCGCGCTCGACGAACGCGAGCAGACCGTCGCCATCTCGATGAACATGGGCCTCGCCATGGACGCCTGCGGCACCTATGAGCTGTTTTCCTATCCTGCCGGAGCCGCGATCGGCGGCGGTGGCGGCGGCGGTGCGCTGCCGTTTCATGTCTCGCCCATGAATCCGCGGATCGCGCAGATCATGGTTGCGCCCGGAATGATGCTGCCCGGCACCATGTTCACACTGGCCGCGCACCTTGATTACAGCGTCGATTGCGCCGATGCCGAGACCGAGTGGATCGTCGAACGTGTCCGCGTCAACTCCTATGGAACCCTTGAGCGCGTCGATGTCGGCGGCGAATGCGATGCGGCGATCGTTTCGGTCCCGCGTGAAATGGACTTCATGCAAGCCGAGTGCTTCGTCGTCTGTCACGATGTGTACTACGTGCAACTTAACACGCCGGTCAATGGCACGCCCTCTGTCAGCGTCGCGCCGGGCTGCTACCCGCCGTGTGTTCCGCCGTTTCCCTGCACACCGGGCGATCTCATGAACTGCGTCTATTGGACCGAACGCATCGGCGCGCATTGGTACTTGCGCTTCGAATACTCCAACCCCGCCATCGAACCCGTTTGCTACTGCGTCACGTACAACGGCCTCGTCATGGTCCCGGTGGAACCGTACGCGCTCTCGGTGTTCGACGAGACCACCCAGTCTGTCCACGTTTCCCTGTGGGGCTCCAGCCCGACGATACCGCTGAACGGCACCCTCGATATCCGCGAACAGCCGCTCTGCGATGATCCGTGGTGGAATGTCGAGAGCTTCTTCGATATTTACATGGCGCCGCGACACTGGGAATATCCTTACCCCGCGACCTGCTACCTGCCCGGCGAGGCCTTCCAGCTCGTCAGCACGATTACCTTCAATGATCCGATCATCCCGCCCGTAACCTACAACGAGTGGGTGATCGTGGACGGCATGGGCATGATCCACCCCTTCGATGATCCCGATCAGCCGTGCACCGGTGACTTCGTGCCACCGATGATGAACGTGGGTGAAGCCGCCTGCTTCGTCGTCTGCCACGACATCTACGAAGTGACCATGAACGCGCCGGCGGGTGCCGGTCAGCCCATCATCACCGTGGTACCCGGCTGTGAACCGCCCTGTGTCCCACCGGTCGCCTGTATCCCCGGCGGTCCGGCGGACTATATGTACTGGTTCACCGAAGCCGGTGGTGTCTGGACGCTGCACTTCGAGTACTCCAATCAGTTCATCGAACCCGTCTGCTACTGTGTTACTTTCGTCGGCTACCAGACCACCGTCGAGACTCACGAACTCGCAGCGCTTGACGAAAAACGTCAAACGTTCGATCTTAGCGTGACCGCGTGGGATCTCGGAGGACCGGTGGCTCCGGTGGATGGCTTCGTCACCGTGCGGACCGCTCCGCCCGGAGGCTGGGTCGGTGGCTACGTCGAGTCCTTCTTCGATGTGTGGTACGATTGGCATACCGTGCGACCCCCCGTCGCGCGCGGATCATTCACCCCCGGCGAATCGTTCCAATTGATCGCCGAATTCCATTACACCGATCCGCCGCTGCCGTCCCGCATCCTCAGCGAAGACGTCATGGTAACCCCGACCGGCGGCTTGCAACTCGTGGATGCCGGTGGCGAATGCGCGGCCGGCGGCCTGGAATCCATCCCCGCGGTCTTGCGCTTCGGCCAGCCCGAGTGTGTCATCGCCTGTCACGACATCTACCATATCCCAATCGAATTCCCGGAACCGGGAATCCCGACCGTGTCGGTCCAACCCGGTTGCGGACCGGTGACATCCTGCAACGATCCCCTGTGCAATCCGGGTGACTCCTGGAGCTATCGCGCGGACGTGTTAATCGTGGGTGGATCATGGATCCTTGAGTTCGAACATTCGAATCCGCTGAATGAACCGGCCTGCTACTGCTTGACAGTCGGATATTCGTCCGGGATCGATGTCGAACCCTGGCTGCTCATCGCGCTTGATCCGACCCACCAATCGCTGGATGCGACGTTACGGCTCTCAAATCCGGCATACGTCGTGAGTGGAGTACTCAATGTCCACGCCGATCCCGACATGACACTGATGGTCCCGTTCGACAATCTGTCCACCGAACCACGTCATTTCGAGATCCCCGCCTCGCCCGGCACACTGCCCCCCTTCGCGAACTTCGAGATGTCCGCCGAGGCAACCTTCGATCACCCGGACATCCGGCCCGTGCGCGCCGTGGAGATGGCCCAAGCCGTCACCGGCGGCGTCGATCCGTGGTGGAATCCCGCGCCGTGCAGCGGGGACATGGTGCCGCCCATGATGATGCTTGGCCAGTCGGCTTGCTTCGTCGTCTGCCACCGCATCTATCAAATTGCCCTTGACGCGCCACCCTCCGTAAGGCCCGTTATCAGCGTGGTCCCCGGCTGCGACTTGCCGATCTGCCCGCCACCCATCCCCTGCACTCCGGGCGGTCCCGAGGACTTCACCTATCACACCTACTTCGACGGAGCCCAGTGGTGGCTCGAATTCGAGTACTCCAACCCCTTCATCGAACCCGTCTGCTACTGCGTGAGCTATCACGGCGTGATGCCGCTCTGCGAACCGCACGTGCTCGCCGCGCTCGATGAAATGTATCAGCACCTCGATGCATCCGTGGCCGTGTCCAGTCCGTCCGGTGATCTCTGCAATGCCAGCGGCTTCATCACCGTCTTCTCGTCACCCGCGGGAGCCTTCATCGGCCCGTACGTCAGCGAGTTCTCCGGCGTGAACGAGCAGTGGCACCACATCGAAGTGTTGGTCGCCAGCGGCGACTTCATGCCCGGCGAGACCTTCGACCTCATTGTCCACTATGACTTCGTCAATCCGCCGCTGCCCGATCAGTGGTACGTGGAGCCGGTCGTGGTCGTCGGCGAGTTCCCGAACATGTATCTCGAAAATGTTGACACCGGCGGCGAATGCACCTACACCAATCTCCCGCCCTACGGTATGGATCCGGGCATGTCGTGGTGCTTCGAAGTCTGCCACGATGTGTACCACATTCCGCTCAACAACGCGCCCGCGATCCCGCAGTTCATCATCACCCCCGGCTGTTACGGCCCCGCAGTGGACAACTGCGAGCCGCATGCCTGCACACCGGGCGGCCCGTGGGACTATCGCTGGGACGTGCACTACGAACCACCGTTCCACATGATGGTGCTCGAGTTCGAATACTCCAATCAGAATATCGAGCCGGTCTGCTACTGCGTTACCTTCGTCCAACCGCCCTGCAGCGCCGTCACAAACCTGACCGCCCTGCACCGCTACGACGACCTCTCCCTGCAACGCGAGATTCATCTCTACTGGCGCGCGCCGCAGGCCGGAGCGTATCGCATCTTCAGCACGGTATTGCCGAATCACACGACCGTCCCGCCCAGCCCCGAGTGGGTCGAAGAGGCCGCGATGCTCGTCGGCGCCCCCGGCGATGTCGAGTGGGAAACGGTCTGGACCGGAGAACTCTACAAGAATTACGTCGTGATCTGCGACTGCTCGATCATGCCGTAAGCGAATCTCATTTCCTCAAAACGTGCAGAGGCGGCCCGGTGTGGCCGCCTCTGCTATTTCGAGTCTCCCTCCCGAGTGTCCGCCTTTCGGGAAGGCAGGGGGGGCTCATCTCTGCCTCACCTCAGCAGCAACAACTTCACCGTCCGCGGCGCTGCGTCACTCGCCATCCGGCAGAAATACACACCCGCCGTCAATCCCGTTGCGTCGAGCGTGAACTCCTGCTCGCCTGCGGGCAGCAGTCCTTCATGCAGTTGCGCAACCCGCCGTCCCGTCACATCATACACCGCGATCGAAACCCGGCTTGCCCCCTCCAGCGACAAGCGAATGGTCGTGGAGGGATTAAACGGATTCGGATAGGCGGTCAGCAGGTCCATGGCTCGTGGAACGACCGGCAAATCCTCCGCCGTCCCCTGCTGCGGAATTACGAAGCGCCAGACTTCTGTCGAGCGCACCGTGTCACCGCCCGCGATCGCTGACACCCACCAGTCCACCGCGATGTAATCGTGCTCGGGAAGTCCTGTAATCTCCTCCCAGGAGGTGGCGCGGATCGTATCCGCCACATCGGCAAACGTAACGTCGAATCCCTCGCCGTAGTACACATGAAATTGCAGCGAGTAGCGGACGTCATCCCCATCGGGATCCGTCGATGCATGCCAGACACAAGCGAACTCATACGACTGCAACGTGTCGTCATCCGCGGGCGCGATCAGGTTGAAGCTCGCTGGCGGTTGATTCGGATTCGCGTCACCCAGCGATCCGTCCACGTTCACATTCTGCACGTAAATATCGCCGCTGGAGTCGTTGCGCTTGTCCGACCACACCGCGATGGTCATCGCCGCACTGTTCAGTGCGGCGTTCATCCGGCCCTTCTCGCTGACGACCGAGCACAACGTGCGCGGCGACCCGGGCCAGGTCAGACCGCCCTGAGTATCCGCACGGAACGCCTTTACCAGGCTGTGCAGTCCGCTCCCCGGCACAAACTCCTCAAAGACACATACCGTGCCCTGCGGATGCGCGACCGCCCGCACATGGAGTCGTTGCTGTGAACTGAGTGCTTCAAAGGCAATTCCGTTGTCGCCCCACTGCCGCGCCCCGGCGCGAATCGCCTGACCGCCTAAGCCCCACGTGCTTTGATTCAAGTCGGCGGTCATGTAGTACAGGATCAGATCTCCGGTCTCGCCGACGAAGGCCGCCGCCGGGTCCATCTGCAGCTCGTTCGCCGCCAGCGACGCCTGCACCCCGTTCAGCGCCCACTCCGGCGAGCCGTCCGACTGCAAGTGCTGCGCGTAAACATGCAGCCGATTCGCATCATGCGAGTCATACCAGTAGCAATAGGCGCCGTTCAACAGGTCGGGAATAAGCTCCGGCTTGGCCGCCATGCCCAAGCCCCCCGCCGACGAAACCACGACACCGGTATCGCCCCACAAGACCTCACCGAGCGCGTCAAAGCGTTGCGCGAAAATGTGCTTCGGACTCCAAATCTGCGAACCACGATGCACGAGGTACTGCACGATCACGCCGTCACCGCTATCGGAAACAACGCGCGGAATCGAAACACCGTAGGCGCTGGTCAGCGTGCGTACCGCCGGGCTCCACTCATCCTGACCATTCGGTGTGACGCGGCGTAGATTGATCATGTTCCCCGCGTCCGCCGCCTGCTGCCATGCGAACACAATCGAGCCGGACGTGGTGACGCAAATCCGGGGATCCGGCTCGAAGTCCCCGTTGTCCGACAGGGTAAGTCCGTCCGCACCCCAGATCAGCTCGCCCGCCGGACTGACGCGATACGCATAGATGTCGCGGTCGCCGCCCGCGCGAATGTCGTTGATCGCCACGATCGCATAGTCCTGATCATCCACCGCCAGATCGAAGTCCGTGATCCAGCTCTCCTGCGGATGGTGGCTGATCAAAATCCCGTTGTGCGCCCACTGCGGAACGCCATTCGCACCAAGCCGCTGCAAATACACATCCCAATTCCCCGAGGCCCAGTCATACCAACAGACATAACAGCCCCCGTCACTCAACGCCATGACCTTAGGCGTCGCCTGTTCTCCCGTGCGATCGCAAATGACCAGATTGGTATCCGCCGCCCCGGGCCAGGCCGCCCACAGCGGAGTACTCGTCAGCACCGCAAGCAGACCGATGGCAATCTTCATCGTGTGACTCATGCCACACCTCCGTTGCTTAGGTTTTCCGCCGCCACTCGTTCCAGCGACGGAATTCGTTCACCGACATCCGCGCACTTCAAACCAACCGCCTGATACCTGCGTCGCATCACCCGGAGCCGCTGCTCAAACTCGGCCCAGTCCCGCTTTCCGCCCGGTGACCATACCACTTCGGCGAAGGCCGCCAGGCGCGGCAACAACATGTATTCGGCGTGCTCAGTTGTCGGTATGAACTCGGTCCACAGGTTCGCCTGCGCGCCGAGAATGTGCGCGGCCGCCGCCCCCTCAAGCGCGGACGGCACTGGTTCAAACTCGAAGACCTTCTCAAGCGGCGTGTACCCCCCAAAGGCGAGTGGTTCGCGCTCCGGGGAACCTTGATAGTGATCAAAGTAGCAGTGTGACAAGGGACACATGACCACGTCATGCCCCGCGCCGGCCGCTTCCATCCCTGCCTCCGGACCTTTCCATGACATCACGACGGCGTCGGGAAGTTCCCACTCGTCCAACAGCTCTTCCCAGCCCACCGCGCGCTTGCCCTGACTCTTCAAAATCGTCGCGACTCGTTCCATAAACCAACCCTGCAATTCCGCCTCGTTTCGCAAGCCCTCATCCTCAATCCGCTGCTGACATCGTGGACAACTTTCCCACACTTGCTTGTCGGCCTCGTCTCCGCCGATGTGAACGTACGGCCCCGGGAACAAAGCGCAAACCTCAGTCAGCACATCGTCGAGGAAATCAAATACCGTTTCCTTCCCCGCGCACAGCAAATTCGTGATCGGCCAGTATTGCCCCGTCGGCACCGTGAACGGACCGCCGCTGCAGGACAGCTCCGGGTAAGTCGCCAATGCGGCCATGCTGTGCCCGGGCATCTCGATCTCGGGCACGATGGTGATTCCGCGTTCCTGCGCGTACGCCACGATTCCGCGAACCTGCTCCTGCGTGTAGAACCCGCCGTAGTCGGATAACTCGTGCGAGCGCTGCGCCGCACGGTCATTCCAATGCTCCGTGCGCGACGCCCGCCACGCGCCGATCTGCGTCAACTCCGGTCGCCGCCGGATCTCGATCCGCCAGCCCTGATCGTCCGTCAGATGCCAGTGAAACATGTTCAGCTTGTGCATCGCCATGATGTCAAGATAGCGCTCGATGAACGGAGCGGGGAAGAAGTGGCGGCTCACATCAAGCTGAGCTCCCCGCCACGGAAATTGCGGCGTATCACGAATCTCCGCGCACGGTACGGTCCACTTCAATGCACCGTGTGCCGTGGTTGAGAATACCTCCGGCGGCAGCAACTGTAACAGCGTCTGCAGGGCATGCTGAATACCGACCTCCGCCCCGGCGCGAATCTGCACCGCTTGCTCCCCAATCTCCAGACTATACGCCTCGCGCTGCAATGACGCGTTTGCAGTGAGCTCGATTCCGATTGACCCCGCGCGCCATCCGCTACCCTGAACAACCGGAAAGGGAAAACCTGAGCGCTGCCGAACGTGATCGGCAAAGCGCTGGATCACTGAGGACCTGAGTAGTGAAGCACTCAACACCGTAAGCACCGTCGATCGATCGAGTACGAACTCTCCTGACTGTGCCTGCAACGAGGCCGGCCGGGGTATGATCGGATAGCGAGTCACAGCGCGAGTCCCGCCGCGCGCAATAGCGAACCGACGGTAGCCGTCGCCAAACCGACGACCGTGTCCGCCGCACCGTAATAGACAAACACAAGATCATCCACTTCCGCGACGCCATCCTGCGCGCCCGGCACGACGGCTCCGCTGGGAAACACAACATTCGGAACTTGTCCGGTCAACTCATACGATTCGCGCGGTTCGAGGATGTTGCAGCGACTCCGCGCTACGACTTGCGTCGGATCCGCCAGATCCAGCACGAACACACCTGCCTGATAGATATTGCTGCTCGCAAAATGTGTGGCCACGCCGTGATAAATGCACAGCCAGCCATGCCGCGTCCTGATCGGTGGCGGACCTGCGCCGACCAGTTCATCCCAATAGTGAAACCGACCGGCGATCAACGATGTCACAGGCTTCCAGCCCGCGAGGTCGGCGGATTCGCTGAGCCAGATTGCGTTCCCACTGACCGGTCCGCCCGCAAGTTGCACCCGGTTTGGCCGATCCAGCCGCAAGTACTTGCCGTCAATCCGTTCGGGAAAGAGTACGCCGTTGCGATTGTCGTCGGCGGAAACCAATCCGACAAACTCGTACTCATGCGGCGTCCTCGATTTCAACAGTCCTAACTTGCAGCCGTCCTCCATGTCGATGGCCACCATCGCATACAGCACGCCGTCGATCTGCGTCAGCCGCGCGTCATAGACGTGGTAGATCGGTGTGGAAACCTGCTCCAGTCCGATAATCCGCACCCGTTCACGATCCACGGTAAAGCGTTCCCCGTCTGTACTGCGTGCAATCATGAACGATGTCTCTCGCCCGCGATTCTGCACTCGCAGCAGCAAAAGCGTCTCGTCTCCGAGCCGGATCGCTCCGGGATTAAACACGGCGCTGACGTCCGCCAAGTCCGGTGTCAACGGCGGGATGTCCCTTCGCGTCAAGATCGGATTGGCCGCGGCCCGCAGCAAGCCGGCGTCACTCACGCTCTTCCGCCCTCCGCACAAATCCGTCATCGCCGTGATCACGTTTCATCGTTCTCAAGAGCCGCAACATCTCCTTCAAATCGCGCAGACCGCCGACGGTAAACCAAACGATAATCAGGAGCGATGCGGCAACGTTTACCAAGATAAACGTCCGCCAGAATGTCAGCCAAGCGCTGTCGGACACCTCGCCGGTAAGATTGAAGTAGCTGCCCGCCAGAAAGGCCATGGTCCAGACGGCAGTCCAGGCATAGGCAATCAGGTAAATCAGCTTGTCCCCGCGCGTAAACTCCTGCCCCATGCCCAGCATTCGCAAGCCCCGTTGCGGGACCTCGTCGACCAGCCGGGTCTCGCCGGCGATGGCGTGCGCGCCGCGATGCAACAGGCTGTCCATGTCAAAACTCGGTCGCTTGTCGAACAGTGACACCAGCACATAGACGAGAGAGGAAACCGCCATCGCAATCCCCCAGAACATCTGACCGTTAATGAAAAAATCGGAATCCAACTGATGAATGACAATCCCGCCGACCGCGATGGTGGACCCCGTGATCAGCGCACTCCACGCCGCCGGCGTGGTGCCGCGCTTCCAGTACAAGCCGCCGATGATCACCGCCCCCGAGCCGCCCGTGAAGATCGCTCCCGTAATCGCAAAAAAGAGAAAGATATACTCGCTCTGTTGAAATACCAGACTGAACAAGAAAATGAACACGCACACGCCGACGATCGACCCCCGCAAAACCCGCAGATGCTGCTCCGGCGCGAACGGCCGCTTCCGAAACGGCATGACCACGTCCTGCACGAAAATGCTGCCCCACGAATGCAAATAGCTGTCGTGCGTCCCGATCGTCGCCATCAACATCACCGTCGCCAGCGCGCCCATGAACCCCACCGGGAGCAGCTCGCGCAGCACCAGCGGAACCCGCAGTTGACTGCGAAGCGCTTCAGAATCGACACCGCTGAGCACGGACTCCACCGCACCGGTCGGCGCGCTGAACGCTGGATGATGCAGCACCGTGTAAGCGATCACCGGCACAAACACCAGCATCAACCATTTCGGAATGTCGCGCAGATTGCCGAGCACCTCGCCCATCTTCGCCTCGTGCGCCGTGCGCGCCGACGAGTTGTACGCCTGCGTCCCCTGCCAGGACATCTTCCCGTAGATCACTCCGACCACTCCGATCAGGAAATACCAGAGATTGAAGTCCTTGACCCGGCTCGTGTGATACGGATTGATCAGCGAGGCGTCCGGCGGTGCCGTGGAAACCGCCGCCAGAATCTGTGCCCAATCGACAATCACGAGGAAGTAGATGACAATCAGGATGAACACCGCGTTCACAAAGATCCCCTGCACGAACTCCGTGAGCATTACGGCAATCTGCCCCCCCGCAAACAAGAAGTAGAGCGCGATCGACAGGAAGATCGCCATCACCACCGCCAGCATCGGCAGCGCGAAGGGCCCCATCACCAGCGACTCCGGCAGCCCGCAGAAGTAGATGAAAAACCGCGCGCCCACCGCGGGGAAAATGCCGAAATTCACGATGCCTGACGTAAATGCAAGCAGTCCCGCGAATATGCGAAACCGGCGGCTGTAGCGAATCTCGAAAAACTGCGCTACCGTGAGCGCGCGCGTCTGCCGAAACCGGTAAATCACCCAACCCGAAACCGTGATCGCAAGCAGCACCACGCCCATCGTGAATTCCCACCACCGGAGCGAGAACCCCGCGACGTAATTCATCTCCCACATGCCCACGATCGTGATCGAGCCCAGCGCCGACATCCCCTGCGATACACTCAGGAGGTAGCGCCCCGCGGACCGCCCCGCGGAGAGAAAGTCCGTAACGCTCCGCATGAAATGCCGGCTGAAGCGCACCAACGCGACCAGCCCGATCATGCTGAGCACGACAATCAGCCAATCAATCAGCCGCAGCGTCATGGGGCAGCCCGCCCGTGGCTAATCAACATGTCCCCAGCTTCGGTTCGGTTCCGGTCCCATCTGAAAGCGTAACTCGCCGCCGCCCATCAGCTCCGCATGGGTGATGTACAAGCGGTCGAACTCACTGCCATTCAGCGTCGCGGACTGAATATACACGTTCTGCTCGCTCTGGTGATCGGCAATGACCTCAAACGTTCGCCCCGCGCCAACAGAAATCGCCGCGCGCCTTACCAGCGGACTCCCGATCCAATACTTCCCATCCGCCGGATTCACCGGATAGAAGCCCAACGCGCTGAACACATACCACGCCGACATCTGCCCGCAGTCCTCGTTTCCGCAGAGTCCGTCGATCTGATCCGTGTAGAATTCGCGCATGATCCGCCGCGTCAACTCCTGTGTCTTCCACGGCTGCCCGCAGAAATCATAAAGGTACGCGATGTGATGACTGGGCTCATTTCCATGCGCATAGAGGCCGATCAACCCTGTCATGTCCGCAGTCGCGCCCTCGTCTTCAACTTCCGAGTCCTGCGTGAACAACCAGTCCAGCTTCATCGCGAACTTGTCATTCCCGCCCATGATCTCGATCAGGCCCCGCACATCCTGCGGCACATACCAGCTATACTGCCAGGCGTTGCCTTCGGTGTATTCCGGCTGCTTCCCCGTGCCAAACCGCGGATTGAACGGCGACACCCACTTTCCGTCAAACGTCTTCCCCCGCATGAAGCCTGCTTCACCGTCGTACAAGTTCTCCCAGTATCCCGCGCGCTGCTGGAAGTACTCCGCGTCTTCCGTCCTTCCCAGCGTACTCGCCAGCTGCGCGATGCACCAGTCGTCATACGCGTACTCCAGCGACTTCGACACCGACTCGCGCTCCTTGTCCCCCGGAATGTAGTTGACGGGCACGACCGGGAGCAGCGTTACTTCATGCTGCGGCAGCGAGTTTGCGCCGACGATGCGAATCGTGCCCGACGTAGGTTCGGTTAGCGCCTGAACCGGGAAATCCCAGTGACTCAGGCCGGGCAGCGTTCGATGCTCGACACTGCTCAGGCCGCGGCCGTAGTTGAGTTCGGCGACCGCGGCGGAGGCCGTCAGGTGTTCATATTGCAGACGAAATATCTGAAACAGGGTTCCATCATCATCGGCGAGCGCGTATTCCTGAACGAGACTGAGAGTGTCGCGACTGGCATGCTGGAACGTCATGTACCAGTCACTTGAGTTACCATTCTCACCAACGATCTTCAGTGTCAGCGGCTCGCCCCTCTTCAGCAGCTTTGTCGGCACCGTCAAATAGCATTCGCCAAACAAATCGTCAAACTGATCTATGTAGGAAGGGCAGAAGATCAACTGCGTCCCGTTCGCGCCCTGCTCGCTCCACCAGAGTCGGGAAGTATCCGTGGCGGTGGTGAAGCTCAGCCACTTCTCGCCGTTGCCGTAGAGCTCAAAGCGGTGTCCGCCTTTGTACGTGGCATGCCCCGCCACCCACATGAACGTCACCGCGTGTTGTTCGATGTTCCGTGGCAGCGGCGCCGTCTTCCACTCGATGCTCATCGTCCCGTCCGTCGCGCGTACGAGCAGAGCGTCGTTGACGTACGGATACGACGAATGATAATGAATCGTTTCGCCCGCGATGCTCTCCGCATATCCGGGGACTACCGCGTCGCCGGAGATCGCGGCCCTCCGGAAATCCTCCGGCACCTCAATCACCTGCGAGTTCAATTTCGCGAGCAAAGTATCGAGCGGTTGCGGTGTGACCCGATTGTAGTATTCGAGCCCCCGGCGATCATCCCCCGCGCTCGCCTTCATCGCTGCCAACGCCCGTTGCGCATCAAATCCCGTGAAGCCCTTCTGATAAGCGTCGGCGATCACCGGCACGGCATGATACCCGATCATGCACCACGTTTCATCGCCCGCCAACGACCAGACCGGGAGATTTCCGTGCTGATCATGGAAGACTAACAGCGAGTTCACAAAATCGTTGACGCGTTCGGGCTGCACAATCGTGTACAGCGGATGCGCCGCGCGATACGTGTCCCAAAGCGAAAACGTGCAGTAATTCAGGAACGCACCGTCATGCGCCAGTCCGTCGCCGCCCCGATACGTCGAGTCCGTGTCGCAGAAGAGCGTCGGCGCGAGGAAGGAATGGTAAAGCGCTGTGTAGAACGTGACCCGCTGAGCTTCATCAACGGATTCCACCGAGATTCTGGACAGCGCCGCATTCCAATGCTCCCGCGCGCGAACTCTACACTCGTCGAAATCCCAACCCGGCAGTTCGGCCGCGAGATTCCGTCTGGCTCCATCGACCGACACCGCGGAGATTCCCACCTTCGCCAGCAGCGGCTGCTGCGAGTTGCCGAAATAGAGTGCGGCTTGCACCGCCTTGCCGGTTGCCGTACGCAGGCCTGTCACCGTCGGCTCGTTGCGTTGCAAGACACTGGCACGAAGCGAACGCGAGAACCGCGCAACAAAATAGAGTCGTTGCTCCGGAGACCAGCCCGACGAATACCGGTAGCCGGAAATGGTGGAGTCGTTTTCAATCGTCAGCCCACACTCCGTCGGCGAATCCTCTTGCCCGTAACCCAGATCAATCCGCACAAAGGCCGAATCCCCGGCACCAAAGTGGTAGCGATGAACCCCAACCCGCTCCGTTGCCGTCAGCTCCACGAATACGTTGTCACTAAGACGCACCGAATAGTACCCCGGTCCCGCAAATTCATCGGCATGCGAGAATGTCGCTACGGTCGGAGAGCTGAGCACCGGCGTGCGTGTACACGGCGTGAACTGAATATCGCCCAAGTCAGCGCACCCCGTACCGCTCAAGTGCGTGTGACTGAACCCCACTATCGTATCACAGGACCAATGATACCCCGAGCACCAATCCCAGCCGTTCTTGCCATTGTCGGGCGAAAGCTGAACCATGCCGAACGGCACGGTGGCCCCGGGATACGTGTGCCCATGACCGCCCGTGCCGAGGCGTGGGTTTACATAATCAGCCGGAGGGCGTTGTGCGGAGCCTGACGCCGACATCAAGAGCATCAGCACGAGCGAAACGGAAAGTCTGTTCATGAGCTTAACCTCCCGCGGTGACCGCCTGCCGCGACCCTTTCAGTGCATACCAGATCACGTAACAGTAGCAGAGCGCCGGCAACAGAAACGCCTTGTGGATTCCATAGGAGTCCGCCAGCGCACCTTGCAACACCGGAATGATCGCACCCCCCACAATCGCCATCACCAGCACGCTCGAGCCCTGACTGGTATGCTTGCCGAGATTTTCGATCCCCAGCGTGAAAATAATCGGAAACATGGCCGAATTGAAGAACCCCACGGCGATAATCGTCCACATGGCGATCGGCCCCGTCGCGGCAACCGTGATCAGCACCAGCGCCACAGCGGATGATGCGGCAACGGCCAACACCAGCCGCGGCCGCAGCTTCTGCAAAATGGCCGACGCGAGAAACCTCCCCACCATTGCACTGCCCCAATAGTACGAAACAAAACCCGCGGCCACCGCCGGCGCCAACGCCGCAATATCCGGCTGCCCAAAAAAGTTCACAAGAAAACTGCCGATCGAAACCTCCGCGCCCACATACAGAAAGATCGCTACCGCCGCCAGCCTGAGATGCCGGTGCTTGAGCGCGTCACGCAGCTTCGCCGACTTCGCGTGATGATCCTCGACCGTATCAATCACCGGCAGCCGCAGCACGTACATGATTGCCGCCAGCAGAAAGAGCGTCACGGCCAGGCCCACATACGGCAACTGCACGGCCGAAGCTTCGGCCAACCGGTGCGCATACCGCTCTGCCTCCGGTAGCCCGCCGAGTTGAGCGGGAGTCAGGGGCACCGTGCTCAGAATCAACAAGCCGCCGATAAACGGCGCGCTCGTATGACCCAGCGAGTTGACCGCCTGCGCAAAGTTCAAGCGACTCGAGGCCGTCTCCGGTTTCCCCAGCACCGCGGCATACGGATTCGCCGTCACTTGCAGCACGGTGATGCCCGTCGCCAACACAAACAGCGCGCCGAGAAACAGCGGGTACGATAGTAGCGCCGCCGCCGGATAGAACAACAACGCACCCACTCCCGCGGTCGCCAACCCCACGACAATTCCGCGCTGATAGCCCACACACGCGACCAGCTTCCCCGCCGGAATCGACATGATCAGATAAGCCGCGAAAAATGCAAACTGTATCAACATCACCTTGGTGTAATTCAGCTCGAAGACGCCCTTCAGGTGGGGAACGAGAATATCGTTCAGCTCCGTCAGAAAGCCCCACATGAAAAAGAGCACGGTGATGATGATAAGCGCCAGCCGGTAGCTGTAAGCTTTGGGCGGGGAATCAGTGGTCATGGGCATTTACGCTGTGTGATGCAGCTTCCTATTTGGAAACCGGTTCGGTCCAGAAATGCGAGTCCTGATTGATGTGAGCATCGACCGGCCCAACATCGTCCACGCCGACGCGAAGCGTTGCCACAAATCCATCCTTCGTTAGCATCATTGTTGTCGTCGGCGCAACTTCATCGAGCCAGTTGGCTATGCCCAATGCGGACAGCTTAGGTGCCCATGCTTGATGCACTCTAAGGAACTCCTTTTGGCTGTCGCAGACTACTTGCAGTATTCCACGGGCTTTCTCGAACGGATCGGGCTTCACATGGACTGTCCCAAACGGCTGCCGTGTGAATTGCACGATTCCCCACGCCTCCGGCCTGTGCATGTTGATCACCCCCTGCGGTGACCACACCCAATTGTCCTCCGGCAGCCCTGCGATCTTAACATACCGGCCGTCTTCGCAAATCTTCTTCCATTCGACGCGCGAAAAATTTACCCGCCACTGCTCGCCCTCGTTGGGTGCCGTCGAACGATGGCTGCAACGTGCGAGACCACTCCACGGCATCGCGATTTCCACGGACCAGCCCCGGCATTCGTCGCCACAGCCGTTGAGCGTGCCGTCGACATATACCGCAGTCCGAATGCCGTCAATGTTCCAGGCGTCGTCGGCATGCCCGCCATCCTTGTACGGTTTCGGCAGGAACAGATCCCAGCCCGTATTCAGGGCATTGATCTCAAATTCACCATATTCGTGATTGTCACCGTCCGGATCGAGAAAGATCTCAAAGTCATTGTCGTAGAAGATGATCGAGTCGCGCTTGAGAATCGTAGCCCAGATGTCAGGCTCCTCAAGCTGTGCGCCCACGTAGAAACAGGAATCGTCCCATAACATCTTCACCCGCGTCAGGAAGCGCGGGCGCGGCTTCAGATCTCCCTCAATATCCACGAACGAATCGGTCCATTCGGCAAACTGCCAAGCCCCATCATCAAGCACACCGTCAATGCGCAGCGGTGAATTCGGGGTTGCGCGATAGCATAAGTAGCTGCGCGGCGAGGCCGGCGCAACAGCGCAGGCCGCCAAGCAGACGATCATGGCGATCGTGAATCTTGTCATTGCGCGTTCCGGTTCAATTGTTGCCAGACCAGCGCCGCCGCCCCCAACACCGCGACATTCTCCTGCGCGAGTCCTGACGCGAGCAGCCGGACCTTTCCCTGATAGATATTCAGCGTGTATTCCTCCATCCACCGGCGAGTCGGCTCAAAAATCAGATCGCCCGCCTGGGCGAGTCCGCCAAACAGCACAATCGCCTCCGGACTCGTGTGCGCGATGGCATCCGCGAGCTTCAAACCGAGGACCCGTCCCGTAAATTCGAAGGCTTCGCAGGCGATGGTATCACCGCTCGCCGCGGCCTCCGCGATGCGAAGCGAGCTGATTTCCGTCGGTGGCAGCGCGCGGAAGACACTCTCCGCGTTGCGGGTCGCGAGCAGCTCCAGTACCGTGCGCTTGAGGCCGCCCGCCGACGCATAGGTCTCCAGACATCCGCGCCGGCCGCAGCCGCAATCACGCCCGGCCGGATCGTAAATCGTATGACCGATTTCGCCGGCGAAGCCGTCGTGTCCGTACAACAACTCCCCGTTCACGACGATCCCGCTCCCCACGCCGGTCCCCAACGTGATCACGATGTAATCCCGCATACCGCGCGTCGCGCCGAACATCCCTTCGCCGATCGCCGCGGCATTCGCGTCGTTCGTCAACAACACGGGGACGGCAACGTGCTCGCGAAACATCTCCGCCAGCGGAATTACACCCTTCCACCGCAAATTCGGCGCAAACTCAATCGAGCCCCGATAGAAGTTGCCGTTCGGAGCGCCCACGCCGATCCCGGCCAGCGGCGTCTCGCTCCGCATCCGGTCCAACGCGCGAAGCGCCGCAACGACAAAATCCGCCGGACTATCGAAGTCCGTCGTCCGCATCCGGTCTGCCGCGACGCACTGCCCCGTCACGTCAACCAGGCCGATCGCCGTATTGGTGCCCCCGATATCGATTCCCGCAACCACCTGTCGGCTCACCGCTGACTCCTTGACCGCGGAGCCAGGCCCCGCGTCCTTTCGCGCGTACCACGTGTGTCCTGCAATTTACCGAATTCCCACACTTTTATCAATCGCCCGACCGTGTTAGCGTCCCCTGCATCGGCCATTCTGAGCAGATTGTATGTTGAACGTGTGTACCCATTTGACAAAAGAAAGTTGTCCAATGGCTAAGACGCGGAGAGCGGCCCCGCTGGCCGCTCTCGTGATTCCGCTGTTTCCGCCGGCCGCCGGCTGACGAGTCGCGAGCCGCGGACATCCGTCATTCGTCCCGCAATCGCTTCAGCAGGCCAATGCTCTCGGGCGTGTCCTCGTCCGGCAGCTCCGTAGTCGCGGGCATCCCCGCAAACCGCGCGTCGCGGGCCAACAAGCGAAAACCCGACTCGCCGATCTCACCTTTGCCAATCGCGGCATGCCGGTCACGATGCGCGCCGAGCGGAAACCTGCTGTCATTCAAATGGAACGCCCGCAAATTGCTCAGGCCGACGATGCGGTCGAATTCGCCCCACGTTCGCGCATAACCTTCGGCGGTTCTGAGATCATATCCCCCCGCAAAAACATGACACGTATCCACGCATACGCCCATCCGCTCGGGTTGATTCACCCGCTCCAAAATGTACGCAAGTTGCTCAAACTTCGCCCCGAGGTCATTGCCCTGTCCGGCGGTGGTTTCGAGCAGAATCCCCGTCCCGCTGCCCTCGGTCCGGCGCAGCACTTCGAGCACCGACTTCACGCAGTTATTCAGCCCGACCTGTTCGCCGGCGCCCTTGTGCGAACCCGGATGCGTATTCACCCACGGAATCGCCAGCAGCGACGCGCGCTCAAGCTCATCCACCAGACCGCCCACCGACTTCTGCCGCAGGGCTTCTTCCGGACTGCACAGATTGATCAGATAGGAGTCATGCACGAAGCACGGCGGCCAATCCGCCGCTTCCCACGCGTCAAGCCAGCGCTCAATATCCTCCGGCTCCAGCGGCTTGGCTTTCCACTGCAACTGGCTCTTCGTGAAAATCTGAATGCTCTCGCATTCGAACTCTTCCGACCGGCGAAACGCTTCGTGCAATCCACCGCTAACCGATACGTGCGCTCCGAACAGCATCTTCCTGCTCCTGGATCGTGTTTCGCTAAGGGACCGAGACTGAACGAGCGACCTGTGGTGGCCGCCCGATGGGATTTGTGAAGGTGCTTCTAAGATTTCGGAAATTTCCCGCTATCGCTCGCGAACCACCTCCGGGGCCGACCGCTCCATCACGCGATCCGCGACGCGCAACTCCGAAATCTTCGCCAGCAAGGCCTGCGCTTCGGCGGCGTATTGCCGGTTCTGCCGGGCGATGAATTCGAGCACCTTGCTCCCGCGGGTGATGCTGCCTTCCAGCAGGTACGCGTTGGCCTGATACCAGCGCGCCTGCATCCGCGGCACTTCCGGAGCCGAATAACGCTCCACCATTTCGAATCCGTGGATCGCCTCGCGCGTGTCCCCGGTCAGGTATGCCGACATCGCCGTGTAGAACCAGATCTCCCAGTCCAGCCGCTGCTTGCGCGTCGCAGTTCTCAGTTCGCGTTGCGCGGTCACATAATCGCCCGCCTGATACGCGATGAGGCCTGCGCGGTAACCCGGGATCTTAGCCGATGGCAACTCCTTGTCGTAGGCCACCGGGTGGCGATCGAGAAACGTCTCGAGCTTCGTGCTATCCAAGCGCGCTGCCGTAGTGTCGGCGGCGACCGCAGTCCGCGTGATACGGTCCGCGGCCACCGGTGGTGGCGTGACGACCGGCGGTTCCCGTCGCTTGCACGAGACCGCCAACAGCGAGATCAACCAGCAGCAGTAGGCGACGTGCCGCAACCGCATTACTTCTGAATCCCCAGCTTCATCATCACGAGTCCGGCCAGCAGCTTCGGATAGAAATCCGTGGACTTCTGCGGCATGCGTTCGCCGGCCGCGGAAACTTCTTCCACCTGTGAGACCGTCGTCGGTCGCAGCAGAAACGCCGCCTGAATCCCGTGCTCCCCGACCTGCGCCAGCGCTTCGTCGCGCTGTCGGACGTATTCCACGTGCGTGAACGCTTCGAGCTTCTGCTGGTCGATGCCGAGATGCCGTTCGAGAATCAGCGAATGCAGGATCGTAACGTCGAGCCGCTTCGACGCTTTGCTCATCGTCTTGGGCAACTCGCGCTCGAGCGTGCTGTCATTCCAGAGCCGCAAACTGTAGAGCGGCCAGGGCGTGCCGACCGCTTTCAAGCCAATAATATATTGGCCGCGCCGCGCGTCATCGATCTTGTGATAGAGTTCCGCTTCGTCCGAGTGCGGCGCGACGTCGAAGTGCTTCTCGAGCGCTTTCAGCAGCTTCTCGCCGGAGAAATGCTCAACGTTCTTCACGAGCCGGTGCGTCGGGAAGATCACCAGTCCCGGGTCTTCCATGGGAAACAGCGCCATCATGCGATGATCGTAGCCCTGAGCGCCGACCGGGTGCCAGCCCTTGGCTTCGCACTCGTGTTTGAAATTGATCGCGGTTTCGTAGCGGTGGTGGCCGTCCGCAATCAGCAGTTCGCGCGGCTCCACCAATGCTTGCAGTTTTGCGATCACCGCCTTGTCCGACACGGCCCACACCTTGTGTGTTTCGCCGTAATCGTCCTTCACGTCGATGATCGGCGCGAGCTTGCTCACGGCATCATCCATGACCCGCACGGCTTCGTGATGCGCATCGGAGAACAGCATGAACGTCAGCTCATCGGAGGTCTCGATGGCCTTCAACAGCCGCAGCCGATCGGCCTTCGGTCCGGCCAGCGTGTGCTCATGCGCGCGCACGCCCTCCTCTTCCAGCTTCACCGAGGCGATGAACCCTTTGCGGGTGAATTCCCGGCCCTCGAAGCGGAACAACTGATAGTAGATGTACAGCGCCGGCTCGCCATCTTCAGCCAGCACCCCCGACCGCAGCCACTCCTGAAATGTCGCCGCCGCCTGCGGGTAGGCGGTTTCCGGGTCGGCGAGGGACTCCTCCGACCGGATAATCCGGACCACGTTCAGCGGGCTGCGGCGGTAATAGTCCGCCTGCAACTCCGCCTCAATCTTGTCATACGGCTGCGTCACCACCGCCGTCAGGTCTCCCACCTTCGTCGATTGGTAGCGCAACGCCTTAAAAGGTGCGATCAAAGCCATGAAAAGCCCTTCAGAATTCAACCAGCGAAATCCGATATTTAGCTCCGAAAATAGCGATTTGCCGCCTGAATTGCAAACCGGGACAGTTGATTAAGTTGCTGGAATTGGGTATGTTTAGATTGATGGTGTATTGGGCCTCCGCATTCCGGGGAGGACGGCCCCATGCGAAACGATGAAAACCGATGTGCCCGCGAAAAATGTTTTTTGACCAAACAAACTCCCTTACTCTTTAGAATATCAACCAGTAAAGCCGGAGTTCGGTTTGCTCAAAATGGGCGAGTTCGTGCTCCAAAGCCGGGTCAGTGTGATTGGAATAAAAGAGAATGGGGGATTTGATCGTATGGATCATTTCGAATGCCTTAGTGTACGAAATAAAATACAAATTGTCAAGAGAAATTTCAATAAAAGTTACAATTGACTGATCTTATTAGCAATAGTTAGCTTGCTATCGCTTCAGGCTGCAGTAGCTAATGTGAGCGAGTAACTCAAAATGCCAGGCAAGCGAAGGAATGAAGGACCCACGCCTCGGGAAGGCGATTCACCGCAGGAATTGCTCAATGGACTAATTCGTATGTCCGAAGAGAGTGCGGCAGAATTACCGCAAATAGTCGATGCTATCCGTGAGATCGTACGCAAAGTTGATGCGATCGAGTTAGTGGCGAAGCTTCAATTCCTTCGACAGTGGTCTGCACCCAATGACATGCCGAAGAGGGACGAAATAGCCGCAACCCAAGTTGGACTCGAATTCCTGAGCTGGATTGCATCAACCCAAAGAGAATGGGCAGGAGAGCCAGAAGAAATCGATGGTGGCGTTACGAATGCTGTATTAGAGCTCGCTGACAAGTACTTCGAAAAACTGCAACTTGCAGAGTTCTGGTGCCCAAGGAGTGACAATCTTAACGAGCGCGACCTTTCGCTCAGAAATGCGCTAATTTCGGAACAACGCGCTGTGCGAGGGGAAGGTCATTGGAACGTCCTGCAAAACTATTCCAGAGAACTCTACCAATCGAATTCCTCGTGGATGGAAACTGAGCTTGGGTTCAATGTTAACCAAGCGATTAAGATTGTTAATGCGATAGTCGATCTGATTACAGATCGTTGGAATGGACGAACAAACAAGATTGCGGCAGAAGCTCGCGAGGCTATCCGACACCTGCGAAATCTGAAAAGAAGAAAGCAGGAACGCCTAACCACGGACGAGAAGCGTATACTTATAGAAGTGGAACACAGGGGAATCACTGCAACCATTCGTAATGCTGCGACATTTGATCTGTATGCTGACTGCAAATCCGTGATACAAATCACGGCGCAGGACATATCTTCGCAGTCCAAGGGGAGCGTGTCGGAGGATACTGCAGAGAAATTTCTGAATTTCGCATCATCATCGTTTGGAGCTGAAACGAGGATGCCTGACCCGATTGGACTGTGCCCGCTTTATGAAAAACCAATTTGGTTTCATTCAGGCAACTACTATGTACCTCTCGCCGGTATACTCAGTGAGTTTGTTCTAAACGCACCTCACTACGCAATGATCGCGGACACGAAATACCGAGCCGAATACGACAGAGTTCGCGGCGACTGGCTGGAAGCTGCGGCTCTGAAGGAAATTGAGAGGCTCCTGCCTGGCTGCACCATTTTTGCAAACCTAAGATACGGACCGACAAACCCACCGTTTGAGCTTGACGGACTTGTAATCTATGACAATAAACTAGTGTTTGTCGAGGCAAAATCAAAGCAACTCACACTTAGGGCCCGGCACGGCGATGTTGAGGCTGCGAAGAATGATCTGCAACTATCGATTGTCGCAGCATATAAGCAGGCTAAGCGAGCAATCGACCATGTACACTGCCACGATGTTGCCGAATTTAGGACGGCTGACGGCGAGCTTATCGAGATTCGAAAAGACCGCTTCAATGCCACCTACGTCCTATGCGTGACCGGGAAAGGCTCCGCGCTGGGCAGCCTTCCGGCAAGGATCAGCCACTACGTTGAGCCCGGGACGTTTGAAAGGCATAGTTTTCCGTCGGCCATTCCACTAATGGATTTGAGAATTTTCGCTGAGATATTGGAGTCTCCAGCACAATTCTTTGATTACTTGGATCGAAGGATTGCTGCTGTGCACGACACGAGATTCTACTTTCATGATGAATGGGACCTGTTTGGTGCATACCTGAAGGGTCACTTGGACCCCGTAGATCCTCAATATAGAAACTCCAACTGGATTGCACTGACGGGAATGGACGACGAACTTGACACATACTTTCGCGCGAAGGATATTTCAGCCGATGCCTCGATCGACAAGCCGCGCCGTGTTGTTCCGGACCGAATTAGACCGATCTTGGCTAGCATCGAGTCCCTAAATCAACCGGGTGTGTTAGACCTTTCTTTAGCGCTGCTGAGGTTTCCCAACAAAGTGCTTGACAGCTTTGCCGATCAGATGCAACAACTTTTCGCTGACGTCCGTGCGACGGGGCTTCCCAAATCGACTCACTTATTTATGAAAGATACCGAGTGTGGCATCACCTGTCTAGCCGGGATTGGGCCGATGCCACGGTTGTCACAGTTGCTTGAGTATCGCTGAGGCACAGCTTACGAACAGTATGGAGCCAAGTCTTGGCTTGGGCTCGGGGTGGAAGTAGGTGGCGGTGCGACCTACTTGTACACTCAAGCGCCCGACTTCTTGCCGTTTTGCTTGTCGAAGTCTGTGAAACAACCGCTTGCGTCCCTGTATTGATGGGCGTGACTGACACAGCTAACCCGTGACCTTTTTCTCCTTCCTCCGCGGCATCAACGTCTCCGGGCAGAAGCTCATCAAGATGAGCGAACTCGTGCGGCTGTGTGAGGACGCAGGCTTTAAGAACGTCAAGACCTATCTGCAGAGCGGCAACGTCGCGCTCGATGGGACACAGAAATCCGCGCGCGCCGTCCGCACCAAGCTGGAACGCGCGTTGGCTGACGGCCTCGGCTACGAGGTCACCGTCATCGTGCGCACGCACGCCGAACTCGCCGCGCTCCTCGCGCGCGATCCGTTCCAACCTGTGAACACCAAAGCCGCGACGCGCTACGTCACTTTCTTTACCGACGTGCCGCCGGCCACCAAACTGCCACTCGTTTCGCCCAAGAAAAATGTGCGCGTGATCGAGATCTCCGGCGCGGATGCGTGCAGCCTGTCCACCACGATTCCCAACGGCGACTACCCCAATCCGTTTCTCGAGAAACTGTTCAAGATTCCCGCCACCACACGCAACTGGAACACGCTCGAGAAGATGATCGGGTAGTTTTCCCCCTTCCCGTTCCCCCACAGGAAGTGGGGGAAAGCTCCGAATTGAACCCCCCTTAGTCCCCCCGTGAACGGAGGGAGACCCGAGCAGATTCCGGGCGGGTGAGGGCACGCGCCTCGGCGACGGTGACCCGGCTTCATCATTCATAGTTCATACCTCATAATTTCGCCGTGGCGAAGCATCCCGAAGAACTCATCTTCCTGTCCGCGTTGCTCGGTCGGCGCGCCAAGAGCAAAAAGCTCGGCACGTCGATGGGACGCGTGCATGACGTGGTCGCCACGCTGACCGAACTCTATCCGCAACTGCGCGGCTTCGTGCTCCAGCACAAGGACACGCGCGTGCTCTATCCCGCCACCGCGCAGGAATATTTCGACTTCCACCATTCCGGCGTGCTGATCGTGGATGAGAGCCGCATCGCGTCGCTGGAACTCGGCGACCGCGACTTCAGCCTGCGCGAACTGCTGTGGGACAAGCAAATCGTCGATGTCGATGGCGCGAAAGTCGTGCGCGTCAACGATGTGCAATTGCTCGTCAGCGAACGGCAATGGGTCGTGCACGTCGATGTCGGACTGTCCGGCTTGATGCGGCGGCTCGGCTTCGAAGGCCTCGCGCGCGGCGCCGCCAAGTCCGTCGGCAAGCCGCTGTTAGATGAACTGATTTCCTGGAAATTCGTGCAGCCGCTGTCCGCCGAAGCCTCGGCGCTCGACCCCGTACGCCTGACCGTCGGTGCGCGCAAGCTCAACGAATTGCACCCCGGTGAACTGGCGGATATTCTCGAAGATCTTGACTCGTCGCAGCGACAGGTGATTCTGGAATCGCTCGACACGGAGATCGCCGCCGAAGCGATTCAGGAGACCGACGAAGACGTGCAGCGCGCGATCTTCGAGGGCATGAACACCGAACTCGCCGCGGATATTCTCGAAGAGATGGAGCCCGCCAAGGCCGCCGACGTGCTGGCGAATCTCGACGAGGAAGCCTCCTCCGCGATCATCGAAGCCTTCGAAGGTGAAGAAGAAAAAGCCGACCTGCAGGAACTGCTCACCTACGAAGACAACACCGCCGGCGCGCTGATGTCCACCGATTATCTCGAAATCAACGGCGACCGTACGGTCGGCGAAGCACTGGAAATCGTGCGCGAAGCGGCCGGCGAAATCGAAGCGTTTTACTATGTGTACGTGCACGACGACGACGGCAAACTCGTCGGCGCGCTCTCGCTGCGGCACCTGCTGCAAACCGATCCCGCGCTGCAATGCGGCAATGTCGTGCAGCAGCGACTGGTCAGTCTCGAACTCACCAGCGACATCGTCGAAATCGTGACGGCATTCCTCCGCTACAACTTCCTTTGCCTGCCCGTGAGCGACGAGAGCGGCGTGCTGCGCGGAGTCATCAGCTTCAAACATTCCTTCGACCAACTGCTCCCGCATCTTTACCGGGCGTGGAAGGCGGATTAGACCTCCGTCTGCCTATCAAGTTTCAAGTTTCACGTTTATCCTAACCCATTCTCATGTCCTTCGAAAAATTCGGTCTCGATCCACGGCTGCTGAAAGCCGTCAATGAACTGGGCTACGAACGCCCCACGCCGATTCAGGATGCCGCCATTCCCTCGGTCATGGCCGGCAATGATATCATGGGCTCGGCCCAGACCGGAACCGGCAAGACCGCCGCCTTCGGTTTGCCGATCCTGCAACGGCTGCTCGATGAGCATCATAAAAAACACTCCGTGCGCGCACTGGTGCTCTCACCCACCCGCGAACTCGCCGCGCAAATCGAGGAATCGCTGCGCTCCTATGCCTGCCACACGCGACAACGCGTGCTCGCCGTGTTCGGCGGCGTCTCCATCGTACCCCAGCGGGAAAAGCTGAGAACCGGCGTGGACATTCTGGTCGCGACGCCGGGCCGCCTGCTCGATCACCTCGATCATCACACCGTCACGCTTAATGACGTCGAAGTGTTCGTGCTGGACGAGGCCGACCGCATGCTCGACATGGGCTTCCTGCCCGATATCCGGCGTGTGCTGCATTACCTGCCCACGAAACGGCAAACCATGCTGTTCTCCGCGACGATTCCACCGGAGATCGCGTCGCTGGCGCGCGGCATGCTGAAGGACCCCATCGAAGTGCAAGTCGGGGTGCGCTCGTCCGCCGCGGTCGGGATTACGCACGCGATCTATCCCTGCGCTGCGCACCTGAAACCCGAGATTCTGCCGGCGATCATGAAAGAACTCGGCACGCGTCAAGTACTGATCTTCACGCGCACCAAACGCCGCGCCGACCGGGTCGGCAAGCTGCTCAGCAAAGCCGTCATCCGCAACGCGGTGCTGCACGGTGACCGTACGCAAAAGCAACGCATTGCCGCCCTCGAGGGCTTCAAGCGCGGGCAGTTCGAGGTGCTCGTCGCGACCGATATCGCCGCGCGCGGGCTGGACGTCGAGAACATCTCGCATGTCATCAACTTCGACGTGCCGGGGACGCCCGAGGACTACGTGCATCGCATCGGCCGCACGGCCCGCGCCGAACGGCGGGGCGACGCCTTCACCATCGTCTCGCCGGAAGAAGAGATGTCCATGCGCGCCATCGAACGACACCTCGGACAAGTGCTGCCGCGCGTCGCCTTGCGCGATTTCAACTACGAAGCGCCGCCACCGGAGCGGCAGACCGGATTGCAGCGCGCCAGCGTGAATACTACCGGTCCGGCCCGCACGTCCTTTACCTCGCGGCGGCCCAAGCTCCGCCGCAAACGGTAGCCGGCGAAGACCACAAGGTGATCAAGTTGTTTGAGGCCGGGCGCAGGGACAAGCAGGGTGGTTGTCCCTGGCCGGCGCAGCCCTGATCGACTCGATCCCGCAGCCCTAAGCCCTCGTTCGTGTTCCGTCTCCTCAGGTCGATGCGCGCCAGAATCTCACCCGTGTACGCACGGGCTTTGTTGTTTCTGGCCGTGATGGGGCCGGGGATCATCACTGCCAACGTCGATAATGACGCAGGCGGAATCACCACCTATTCGCAAGCCGGGGCCAGCTACGGACTGACCCTGCTCTGGATCTTCATCCCCCTGACGGTCTCGCTGATCCTGATTCAGGAAATGTGCAACCGTATGGGCGTGGTCACCGGCAAAGGGTTGTCCGATCTGATCCGCGAGCAGTTCGGCGTCAAGTGGACGTTCTACCTGATGGCCGCGCTGCTCCTGACCAACTTCGGAAACGTGCTGGCCGAATTCTCGGGAATCGCCGCGGCGGGCGAGTTGATCGGCATCCCGCGACTCGTCAGCGTGCCCGTCGCCGCGTTTCTGGTGTGGGCGTTGATCGTGGCGGGCACTTACGCGACCGTCGAGCGCATCTTCCTGTTCGCGACGCTGTTCTATCTCTGTTACATTTTCACCGGCTATATGTTGCGACCCGACTGGTCGGCGGTGGGGCGCGCGCTGGTGATTCCGCACGTGACCTACGAGCGCAGCTATCTGCTCGCGATGATCGGGCTGGTGGGCACGACCATTGCCCCGTGGATGCAATTCTACCAGCAAGCGTCGGTTGTGGAGAAGAACATCTCGATCCGCAATTACAATCTGTCCCGCGCCGACACGATCTTCGGCGGGATCACCGTAGCGATCGTGGCGCTGTTCATCGTCGTAGTCTGCGCGGAGACGCTATTTGTACATGCCGTCCGCATCGACACCGCCGCCGACGCCGCGCAGGCGCTGGCCCCGCTGGCCGGACAGTTCAGCGCGCTCCTGTTCGCGATCGGCCTGCTCAACGCCAGCCTGTTTGCGGCGTCGATTCTGCCCATTTCGACCTCTTACACGATCTGTGAAGCGCTGGGGTGGGAATCGGGCGTGGACCGGAAATTCGGCGAAGCCCGCCAGTTCTACGTGCTCTATACGTCGTTGATCGCGCTCGGCGCGTTTATCGCCTTGCTCCCGAACCTGCCGCTGATTCAGGTGATGTTCTATTCGCAGGTCATCAACGGCATCATGTTGCCGTTCACGCTGATTCCGATCCTGCTGATGATCAACAATCGCCGCCTGATGGGAGAGTATGTCAACAGCCGCTTCTACAACATCATTTGCTGGACGTTCGTGATCGTGATTTCGAGCATGAGCACCGGCTGGATTCTGCTGCAAGTGAGCGGGACGGACTAATGCCCGCGAGTTCCCGCCGTCCGGAGTTGAGACGCGCCCGCGCGGGCGCGTTCGTGCTCTGCGTCCTGTTCGCGTGCGGCCAGCCCTCGATGGCGCAGCTGGCCGCCGATCTTTCGATCCTGCCGCGCGCGGAACACGGCGGCGCAATCTTCTATGATCAGGAGGGGCAGCCGCGTGACGCACTGGACTACTTGCAGCAGAGCGGCCTGCGGTTCGTCCGGCTGCGGCTCTGGCACACACCGGTGGAGCCGTGGCACGGTCTCGATTCGACCATTGCATTCGCGCAGCGCATCCGCGAGACGGGTCAGCAACTGCTGCTTGACCTGCACTGCTCCGACACCTGGGCCGATCCGGCGAACCAGCGCAAGCCCGCCGCGTGGCAGGCCCTCCATTTCGCGGCACTGACGGATTCCGTGTATCAATACACCGCGAGCGTGCTGCGCCGATTTCAGGAGGCCGGGGCCACGCCCGCCGCGGTTCAAATCGGCAACGAAATTACGAATGGGATGTTGTGGGATGACGGCCGGGTGGGCGGTGAGTTCGATACGCCCCAGCAGTGGAACCAACTCGCCGCCCTGGTGCTCTCCGCGATCGGCGGCATCCACGCCGCGCTGCCGCCGGACGAGTGGCCGCTGATCGTCCTGCAGCTCGACCGCGGCGGCGACAACCTCACGTCACGCTGGTGGTTCGATCACCTGCAAGAACGGCACGTGCCGTTTGACGTGATCGGCCAGTCCTACTACCGCTGGTGGCAGGGTTCGCTGAACGATTTGAGCGAGAACCTGACGGACCTGGTGAGCGTGTATCACAAGCCGGTCTGGGTTGTCGAGACCGCCTATCCGTTCACGCTCGAGGGGAACGACGATGAGCACAATATCGTCGGCGATTCCGCGCAACTCGATACCGCGTACGGTGCCACGCCCGATGGTCAGGCCGCATTCATCCGCGACGTCATGGAGATCGCACGCGCGGCCAATCAGGGGGTGGAAACGCCGGTGTTCTACTGGGAACCCACGTGGCTCGCGAACGATTCCTTCGGCTCGCCGTGGGAGAATCTGGCGTGCTTCGACTTCGCCGGACATCCGCTGCCGGTGCTGGAGTTGATGCACGACGCCGTCGGCGGGCAGCCGCGTCGCGCAAAAGCAGACGTCGCACTGCTGGTCTGGCCGAATCCGCTCCACGCGGGGAGTGTGCTGTTTGTCAGCGGATCAAGCGGTGCGCCCCGCGAACTGAGCCTCTATAATCTACTCGGCCGGAGAGTGCTCATGGCACCGATCTCCGGTCGCGGCCTTCAGGGGATTGACACGCGCAGTCTCGCCGCCGGGGTCTATTTCCTGCGGGCGAACGGCGCGCCCACGAACTCCGTGGCCACGATCCGCATCCTGCGTTAGCCACGCGGTGTCACCGGAGTAAAACAAACGAGCGCAGCCGGGGCTGCGCTCGTTTCTTGTTTCGTGGTCGGGGTTACGCTCGGGGGGGACGCTACCGCCGGGACTCTTCGAATACCCCCTCGATCTGGTCGAAGCGATGTTCCAGCAAATTGAGCTGCTTGCGCAGTTCTGCGCGCACCACGTCACTATTCGCGATCAATTCGCGCAGCGTGGTTTCGAGTCCTTTCAGCAGCAGCGTATCCTTCATTTCGAGCGCGCGATCGATCTGCAGGTCCAACAGCGACATCTGCTGCTGCATCACCGCTTCGCCGATCCAGCGGCCCACCTCTTCCTCGACTTGCGGATCCTCGAAATGCCGCTCCAATTTCTTGATCAGGTCGCGAATCTTCTCCTCGGCAATGCGGTTCACCGAATCGACCTTCATCTGAAAGATCATCGCGCCCGGATCGATCACGACCCGGCCCGGCGTCGAATCCGTCGCCGCCTCATAACGGTACGGCGCGCCGATACTGTCCGGCTGCACCGCCGCCGGCCGCTCCACCACGATCCGCCGCGGTTCGGCCAGGAGCGGAATCGCCAACAGGATACTCCACAGACAGATTACACTTATTCGCAGCATCGCTGATTCCTTGTATGCCGAGCCGGGTTAAGTCCTCGCAACCCGGCCGGATTCTTCCGGATCCGCTGCCGTAGTGCGCATGGTGTTGAGCACCTTCTGCACCGGCACCGAGAGCAGCATGGCACTCACAATAAACACTGCTCCGATCAGAGTCCGGCGCTGCGGGATGTGATCCTGAATCGCCCACGCCGCCAGCGCGGCAAAGATCGGCTCCGTCGCGTAGATCACGGCCGCCGCCGTTGACGAGATCTTCGGCTGATAGCGGAGCTGCATCCAGATCGCGAAGGCGAGTCCGGGAATCGCGCAATACAGCAGAATCCAGATCAGCGATGCCGTCACGTGAAAATGCAACGGCACAAAGGGCAGAAAGAGCAGCGCCGCCGCCAGGGTGAAGGCGAAGCCGAGCCAGGTGAGTTGGTCCTCATTGTCGTGATGGACCCAGCGATCCACCATCACCACCTGCAACGCAAACACGACCGCGCAACCGAACACCAGCACATCGCCGAAATTCACCACGCCGCCGGACTCCGGCCACGACATGATCAAGAGGCCGGTGAACGCCAACGCTACGGCCAGCCACAATCGCCCGCCGATCCGCTCGCGAAACAGCAGCCACGCGAACAGCGGCGTGAACGGTACGAACAGCCCGGTGATGAACGCCGCGCGATCCGCCGTCGTACAGGCCAGCCCGAACGTCTGAAAGGCGAAGCCCGCGAACAACAGCAGGCCCAGGCCGAGCCCCTTCTGCAACAGATCGCCGTTCAGGCGGAACACCCGTTTCCAGGCCAGGGCCGGAAAGATCAACACCGCAATCGCAAACCGGGCCGCCAGAAACGCGAACGGCGACGCATCCGCGAGCGCGATCTGCACCAGCGGAAACGTCAGTCCCCAGATCAAACAGAGAAATAGCAGATAGCCATGCGCCGCGGTCATGCCGCCCAAGATACGAAATTCCGCTCAATCCCGCAACCGCTTCGAGGTTCCCCGCACCCTGTGGCGGGACCCTGGGGGGCTGGATCTTGCGCCTTCGCAGCGGCCCGCTGCGTACGCGCGGTAATCCGGCCTACTTCAGCAGCAACAACTTCTCCGTCCGCATGCCAGCGCCCGCCGTCAGCCGCGCAAAATAGATCCCGGTCCCGACCGCCCGCGCATCCCACGTCAGCGAATGCTCCCCGGCGACGGCAGCCAGCCCAAACCGCTCGACTTGGCGGCCATTGACATCCACGATCAGGAGTTCCGCGTGTTCAGCTCTGCTCAGCGAATAGCGAAGCGTGGTTACGCTGTTGAACGGATTCGGATAGACCGACAACGTCAACCGATCCGGCAAGGGAGACGCGGGTCGCTCCGCGCCCAGCCCGACGGCAACTCCGTGCAGCGGGACCGTGAAAGTGAATTGGCGAAAGACCGCACGGAAGGACAGAGTCCCTGTGTAAGTTCCCTCCGTGGTCGGCGCAAAGACGACGCGGATGTCGTGTGTCCACGCCTCGGAGAGTTCGCCGCTATCAACAAGGAATGGTTGGTTGACCGTGATGTCCGTCAACCGCAGCGGGACAAACGCGTTGGTGAAGCGAACGGCCAGCGTATCGTGTTGACCGATGGAAATGGTATCGAATTCGAGTGTGGCCGGTTCGATGACGTTCTCGGCGACGTCGGAAAACAGCCCGGTGGACCAGTAGGTGAGATTGCGATCACCACGATAATACTTCCGGTAGCCCGTGCTCGTGCGATTGGAGCGGTGGGTGTAGCCGGCTTGTCGTTGAGCAATTCCGCCCCAGAGGAAGATGTAGCCCCGGTTATCAGGCGCGCACTCGCAGACATAACCGCTGTCGAGATCGTTTTGTTCAGCGAAGGTGAAGCTGCCACCGAGGGCGACGTAGAGGCCGTTCAGAGCGATGTGGGAGCCGTGACTGGAATTCTCGCGACCGTTGGCTGGTGTGTTAAGAATGACGATGCTGCCTTCGGTGATGAGGGCGAACTTCTCCGGGTGGAGGTAGTCGGGCCGGCCATTTACGGGATCCGAACTGGTGTACAGGGTGTTATCGGCCAATCCGGCATCAAGACTGGTGCAGAGGATGAGCGTACCAGATACGGTCCCCGAGACCTCGATGGGCGCTTGAATCCAATACAGCGAGGAGTCTCCGAGCGGATAGTCGCTGTAGCTGACTGAATCAAAGACCTGATTGGGTCCGGCGAACCAGACGCGCATCGAATCGCCGTTCAAGCGCACGCGAGCGCGCATGGTATCGCCTTGATCGAGATAGTGATCGGCGGCGATGGCTTGCTCGCGGTGCCAGTTAGCATTCTCCGGCCACGGGAGCGTCGGCGCGCCGAAGACCAGCAGATCCGGATTGCCAAAATGCGGATTAGTCCAGCCCTCCGTCAGGAAGCTATCCGCGGACTGAATCACGTAGCCATAGAACACCGGGTAGTGCGCAAGTGTGAATTGCTCGTTGGTGCGGATCGGACCGTCAAGCGTGTCGCCAGTCTCGAATGGAATTCGCTGGTTGAGCACGGTCACTTCCGTGTCGCTGAAGTACATGTAATTCAGCGCGTACGGCGCACTCGCCATCGACAACAACAGGATTGCCAACAGTAATTGTTTGGCTGTGATGTTCATCGTTCCATTCCCCCCTTAGGAATGTGTTGGTTACTTGATAAGCAGAAGTTTCTCCGTGATCGAGCTTTCGGCGAGTTCGAGCCGCGCAAAGTAAAGCCCCGATTCGAGTCCGGCCCCATTCACACTCAGCTTGTGCTCGCCCGCGTGGTAAGCGGAATTCGCAAGTGTTCGCACTTCGCGGCCCAGCAGATCAAACAGCACGAGCTTCACCACGCCCGCTTCCGGCAACCCAAACGAGATCGTCGCCATGCAGTTGAACGGATTCGGATAGACGCCGAGCGTCAACCGATCCGGCAACGGAGACCCGGGCGACTCCGCGCCCAGGCCGACCGCCACGCCGTGCAGCGGGACCGTGAAGGTCCGGTTGTAATAGTCGCTGCGGAAGCTGAGTGTGCCGTTGTACTCGCCGGGGGCTTGGGGCAAGAATATGACTTGCAGCTCGTGCGTCCAAGCCTCGTCAAACACCGAATCATCCGCCGCAAACGGCGTCGTCGTCGAAAGCTCCGTCAGCCGCAACGGAACGAACTCATTCGTAAACTGCGTGCTCGCGAAGGCGAACTCGCCCACGGTGATCGTGTCGAACTCCAGCGATGCCGGAACGATCTCGTTCTCCACGACGTTCGCGAACAACCCGGTGTTCCAGAATTTCAAGTCGGGGTCGTACCTGTACCCCTTCAGGTATCCCGTGCTCTGGCGGGTCGAGCGATGAACGTAGCCGCGTTGTTGCTGGCCAATACTACCCCAAAGATAGATCACCCCACGGTCATCCGGCATACACGTACACACATAGCCGCTGTCGGGATCATTCTGTTGCGCAAAGGTGAAACTCCCGTGCAGCGAATAGTAAAGTCCGTTCAGCGCAATGTCCGTCGAGTCGGGATCGGGCTGGTTGTTGCCATCACCGCCGGAGTTCTCGCGGCCATTAGCCCACGTGTTGAGCACGACGATGCTGCCCTCGGCGATCAGCGCGAATTTCTCCTCGTGTCCCGGCACGATCTCGCCGCGGACTGGATCGGAACTGCCGTAGCGGATGTTATCCTCAAGACCGACATCCGCGCTGGAACACAGAATCAGATTCGTGGTGACCACACCCCATACGCTGAGCGGCGCTTCAAACCACACGATAGCGGAGTCTTCAATGAAATGGTCCACAAAGTCCACGGAGTCGAACGGCTGGTTGAATCCGGCAAACCAGACGCGCAGCCAATCTCCGAACAACCGCACCCGCGCGCGCATCGTGTCGCCTTCATCGAAGTAGTGCCCCTGCGCAATCGCCTGCTCGCGGTGCCACTGCGCGTTGTCAGGCCAGGGGAGCGGCGGTGCACCGTGGACATACTGCCAGCATTCGTGTCCGTAGGTCGAGTCCCACCACACACTGTCCGATGACTGAATCACGTACTCACACGGAGCGGAGGGCACGCCCGTCATCATCATGAACATGTCATTTGTGCGAATCGGGCCGCCGAGGGTATCCAGATGCCACGACCTGATCCGGCCGTTGAACACCGTAAGTTCCGTGTCGCTGAAGTACATATAATTCAGCGCGTACGGCGCACTCGCCATCGCGAGAAATAGCACCGCAAACAGTAACCGCTTTGCCGTGGCTCCCATGATTGTCTCCCTTCCCCCATTTGAGTTGACTATCTGACCAACAGCAGCTTGCGGGTCAAAGTGGTGCGTGGCGTGCTCAAATTAGCGAAGTAGATTCCCGAGGGCAAGCCCGTGCCATCAAAACTGACCCGATGTTCGCCCGCGCTCAGCACGCCATCGTGCAAACTCTTCACGGTCCGCCCGTTCAAGTCCAGTACTTTCAGCGAAACGTGCGCTGCCGCCTCTATGATAAAGGCAAGCGTCGTGCTCGGATTGAACGGGTTCGGGTACGCCGTCAGCTCGAACGATGCCACTACTACATGGCCACTTTCATCCATGATCGAAGGACTCAAGCTGAGCCAGACCTGCCCGCCCGCGAACGCATCGAGGTCGCCGTCGTTATCCGCGTCGGCAAAACTCACCTCGTAATCACCGATCTGCGCCGGAAGGATGTTCTCATACCGCACCCAACTTCCTCCGCGCCGGAACCAACTCTCCCAGCCGTCCTGCCCGTGACCGATCAGCTCGGCCAAGCCGTCGCCGTCGAGATCGGCGAGGCGGATCAGGTCGAACTCCGTTATCAGCCCGTCGGTCCACTCGGGATGATGCACGAAGTTGACATCGGAAATGTCCCCGACGATTTCATAGAAATTTACCACTCGCGGCGCGTCCCAGATCCAGGCAAGGTACGCGATTTCCGCTCGCCCGTCACCGGTGATATCGCCCAGCAGCGGCGCGCCGGAAAGCGTGTCCTCCGCGAATTCAAGCGACTGCCCGTCCACCGCACACAGGGAATCGTGATTCGGATTTCCGCGATTGAGCAGAAAGTCCCAGTGGCGCGTCCGGTCAGGCATCCGGATCACGCGAAGCAGATCACTCAAGTCGTCTCCGTTAATGTCGCCCCGGCTCAACTCCAGGCACTCTAAGCCATGATTGTCCTGGATGTTTATGCAATTTGTGGCCAGCGTATCCCAGCCGTCCCCCGTGCGATATTGCGCACTGAAGGCATGCGCCCAGACGCTCGGAACTACCTCCCAATCGTAATTGCGATACCCGATGACCGTCTGCTGACCGGCAACCCGGAAGTTGGCCGCCACCGTCCCGTCAAACCGTCCCCAACTGCGATGCACTCGCGGTGACAGCAACTCGCCCGGCATCAACTCGGTGTGCTGCCATCCGCTGAACGTCCGATCTCGGGCCAGGGCCTCCCAATCACCATCGCCGTTCAGATCACCACCGCACAGCGGTGCAAGTGACGCGGCGGCCGGAGCCGGCGCCAGCACGCCGTCCGTATTTGCATACACTCTTACGGATCGAAGCGGCGGATCGCCGAACGAATTGTCATTTGCAATCGCCGCATCGAGATCACCGTCCCCGTCAACATCACCGTGATAGATGGATAACACCGACGCGTATTCCAGCATCTCCCCAAAGCGCTCTTCCCACACCCCCGCATCATTCCGCTCAAAGATGCCCACGCACGGATACATGCACAGCGTCGCCAGCTCCGCCACCATGTCCAAGCGACCGTCCCCATCAAGATCCGCGAAATCCGCCCGCCAAATCGGAAATTCAAATTGGAACAGCGCCGCGAATTCCGTGCGCTCCGTCCAGGCCGTATCGTTGATCCAACTGAAGCAACGAACCAGCGTCGTATCCGTATCAAAGGTGAACGTGATCAGTTCGTCCGCGCCATTCCCGTCAAGATCGTAGGCCGCAAGCCCGAGCGGATACGACTCTCCGATTAGTCCGTGCCAATCGGTCATCGTCCCAGTCCAGCGCACCGGCTCCGCAGGTTGCACGCGGCGCGCCAACACGACATTCGGGCCCACGATCTCACAAAACTCGCCCCACCCATCCCCGTCAAAATCACCGACCACCGCAAGCTGTTCGCTCACCTGCTCCGGAAATCCCGTCGGATGAAAATAATCCTCCGCCAGCAACTCCCACTGCCACGGCTGCGCATTTCCGATTGCGGAAAGCACCAGCAGCATGATGATCAATGTCAAACCGCGCATCGTGAACTCCTTCCATAGCTTTGAATAACAGTAGAAAAAAACACAGAGCCTGCCGCCCGCGAAAAAACTCTCGCAAGTATGACAAGCTCTGTGATGACTATTCCGATCATGTGCCCCCGCACGTCGATCCAAGTTTGCCGCCGAGCCGGGACTGCGCCCCAGCTACGCCGAGCCGGGTTAAGTCTTCGCAACCCGGCCGGAATCCGGCTCAGCTTCTCCGTCTCGCAATTCTTCTACCCGAAAAACTCCTTCAAGATCTGCACTACCTCGCCGCCCACCCGCGCCTGTGCCTCCACCGTCGCCGCACCGATGTGCGGAGCCGCGACCACCTTCGGATGCTCAACCAAATCCTTGCGCGGACTCGGCTCGCCGACCCACACATCAATCCCCGCGCCGCGCAACTTGCCCGCGTTCAGCGCATCGAGCAATGCCTGCTCATCGACCACCCCGCCGCGCGCGCAGTTAATCAACACCGCGCCCTGCTTCATCCAGCCAATCTCCGTCGCCGTAATGTCCGGTCCCGCCGTCTTGTCGTACGGCACATGCAAGGACAGAAAATCCGCCTGCTCAATCACCTCGCGCTTCGTCAGCAGCGGCACGCCGTGCGACTTCGCCACCTCCGGGAATTTATCATAGGCCACGATCACGCGCATGCCCAGCGAGGCCGCCTTCTGCGCCAGCTTCGTCCCGATCCGGCCCATGCCAATGATCCCCAGCACCTTGCCGCCGACTTCCATCCCCTTCGAAAACGCCTTCTTGTCAAACACGCCCGCCTTCATGCTCGCCGTCGCCGCCGGAAGCTCCCGCGCCACCGCGAACATCAGACCCAGCGCCAACTCCGCCACCGAATCGCTCGACGCCCCCGGCGTGTTCATCACTTTCACGCCCTGCCGCTCCGCGTGCGCGACGTCGATGTTATCGACGCCCACGCCGCCGCGCACGATCAATTTCAAATTCCTGCCCGCGTCGATCACCGGGGCCGTAACCTTCGTCGCCGACCGCACCACGATCGCGTGATACGGCCCAATCTGCTGCACCAGCTCGTCCGGTGCGTAGTGCTTGACGTCAACCGTATAGCCAAGTCCGCGAATCGCGTCCACGGATTTGGCATCGATCTCGTCCGAAATCAAAATGTGAGCCATGAGTCCTTCGAAAATCGGAAATGAAGAGGAACGAAATGAAACAACCAGAATGAATCAAGAGAAGTCCGCGGCGGCACCGGTCGCCCTGCGCCCCGCCTCAAAACCGCGTGCGCAACGCCACGATGATATTTCGCCCCGGCGCGCTGATCCCCGAGGACATCGGCCGGTAGTGAATGTCCATCATGTTTTCGCAACCCAGACTGACGTCAAGTCGCGAATGCGCCTTCACCAGTCCGCGCAGATTCAGCGTGTACCAGCCCGGCGTGCCGTCCACGGTATAGAGCTGCGTCTTGCTCTGCTCTTCCGGCGCGAGATCGCCGAACTGCTTGTCAAAGTTATACCGCGCAAAAAACTCGCCCGACCACCGCGACCGCTCGTACTTCAACCGCGTCTCCCCAAACAGCGGCGGAATATGTCGCAGCGGCACATCCGCCTCCGTATCGCGTCCCGCGGTATAGGTCAGCATTGTCCGCGCATGCCACTTCCGGCTTGCATCCCAGCTCAGCGCCAGATCAAAGCCCGTCACGTATGCGCGCCCCGCGTTCACGATCGCCTGGACTTCGGACAGCGTACCTTCATACTCGATCGAATCCTGCCCGTTGAACTGGAAAGCGCGGCGCACCATCGCGTTCACCAATTGCGAGTAATAAACCGCCCCGCGCGCCGTCCAGCGATCTCCCCAGCGCTGCTCCAGCCCGAGCTCGCCGTTGTAGGAGTACTCAGGACCCAGCTCAGGATTCGGCACCACCACACTCCCCGGCTCGGAATCGAAGACCTTGCCCACATCGTCCACGTTGGGCGCGCGAAAGCCCGACGACAGGGAGCCGAAGAGACGCGTGTTCAGTACGGGATGATAGCTGAGGCCCACGCTGCCGGTCAGAGCGCCCGTGCGCACGTCGATCTCGTCAAAGGGAAACGCGTAGAACCGCTTGTCCGCAAACTTGGAATTCAATAACGTGTGCGTGTAGCGCAAGCCGGTTTCGAGCGCGGTCGTGCGGCTCGTCGCCCAGTCATGCCCGACATACGCGGCAACGGACGACAGCGTGCTCCCGCCGTCCGGATAGCGCGTGGATTCGGGGCCAAGCTCGCCCGTCATGAGATTCTCGCGCACTGCTTCCGAAATCACGTCGTTGTGCGTGAGTTCCAATCCGTATAGCAGCTGCTGCCCCGCGGCGATCCGCTTCCCGAGATCCGCGTTCAGCGAATACACATCGATAGCTTCCGTGCGATGCGCGAGACTTTCACTCGCGAAGCCGCGGTCGTGGCGGCTCTCCTGAGCATACTGCTGTGCCGCGATGATGCTCGCCTCGTCGTACAGCCCGCCACCGTCGGTTAGTCGCAGCTGGATCCGGTTCATCAGCCAGTCCTGCGGTCCGTAATACCATTGCGCCGCGCGCGGCCGGCCTTTGCGGTATTCCAGCAAGCGGTCGTAGCGCGGGATATTCGAACTCGTGCTGTAGTAGAAAGCGTAGTGCGCCTGCCAGCGCGGCGAGCCAAAATAGCTGACCTTCTGCAGCAAATTGAACTGGCTGTAGCCCGACGGCTTCTGCAGGTTCTCGTCGTCATTCGCCACGATCACGTCCGTTTCACCGACGCGCACCACATACTCCGGCCGTTTCCCGTAATCCGGATAACCGTCCGGACGCACCGAACCCGCTCGCAGATCATCAAAGTCGGAGTAGGTCAGCCCCGTCAGAAATCCCCATCTGCGGTAGCCGAGTTCAATGTGAGCGTGACCGGTCTGCTCGAAATTCGCCGACGAGTAGCGCGTGAACCCGCCGCCCCGCACCGCCGCTGCATTCGAGAACGACGGCCGCGGCGTCGGCGTGTTGAAGATCATGACCCCCCCCAGCGCATCGCTGCCGTACATCACCGAGCCCGGCCCGAACAGCACCTCCGCATGCTCCAGCGTGCTCGCATCGAGCTGAATAATATTCTGCAAATTGCCGCCGCGATAGATCGCGTTGTTCAGCCGCACGTTGTCCATCACGAGCAGCACCGAATTGGCCGCAAACCCCCGCAGCAGCGGCGAGCCGCCGCCCAACTGACTCTTCTGGACAAAGACCTGCCCCGTGTGGCCGATCGCATCCGCCGCCGTTTGCGGATTCGCGAACTCCAACTCCCGCTGCGTAATGCTCGTCACACTCTGGGGAATCGCCCCGCTCTGCGTCTGCCAGCGCAGACCCATGATTGTCTGCTCCGGCAAGACATAACGCAAACTGTCCGGCCGGACGTCTTCCGCATACACGATCGCCGCGTGCAACAGCATCAACAGGAGAATCCGCAACCGTCGCTCCTCACGCTTCTTTGATCCGATCTTCGACTCAACCTGTAGAACTGCCGCAACCTCCGTGCCGCCAGCCCAACCCCGAGCGAGGTCTCCAAGCCCTGCCGGAATCCGCCGCTTCCACCCCTCCGCTTCAGCGGGGGGGCAGGGGGGAGGGAATCGGCATTTCAGCGTTTCAGTCTCTCAGCGGTTATCTCAAATATAACACTTTCCGCGTTTCCATGCTTCCACCGCTCCGTAGCATCACAAAATAGATGCCTGTCGCCACGGTAGGCGTCCACGTCACCGCCCGCCGCCCCGCGTCAACCCGACCATCCACCAACGTGGCTACACGCTGCCCAACCGTATTGTGCACCTCTAATTCCACCTCCGCCGCGTGAGCGAGTTCATACTCAATCCGCGGTTCGCTGTTGAAAGGATTGGGGTAAGCAGACAATCTCGGTGATACCGGAACCGGAACCGGACGACTCGCGCCCGCGGAGAGCGGCGTGTCCCAATTGATTCCCGCGATCAACAACCGCGTCGAATTCTCGTGCGTTTCTTCCCGCTCGGTCCACACTACGAAGATCCGCCCGTCGTTCAATACCACCGGATCTGATTCCGTGATCACATGAACGGAATCGCGCCAATAGAACACGCCCGGCGCCCGACTGTCGCCATACGGACTCAAGCGTGCGAGTTCCACGTATGACGGACGAGTCCAGCTGCCGACGAACCCGAATGACGGTTGGAGGATAGCGCGATGAGGAGCCTCGGGGTGGTTCAAGTCCGCCAGGAGATCGCAATTCCGCTCCGTGTCCAATCGATAAAGCACATTGCCGGAGCCGTGGCCGTCGGAGTACAACATCATCTGGCCATCGTGCATCACTCCGAATCCCGAAGCGGCGGAGAACCAGGCAATCGGGCAGTCAAACGTGCAGACCGTGTCCAATACCGTGCTGTCAGCCGCAGGATATGATCGCAACAAGGCCGTGGTCTCGACAAAGTGGCTGATGATGGGTATAAAGACCCAGCTCGTGTCCGTCGTGCGAGAGTAAGGTATGCAATCCTCCGGTCCGAACAACTGGTACTCGGGCGGTAGCACCTGTCTTCGATACTCGATCGAATCGCCCATTGCGCTCAGATAAACCTCGTTGCTGCATTCGCCGTACGGACCGCCACATGTGTAATGGATCCACGACATCAGCCAACCACCGCCCAGGCGCGGCGCGATGTGCGGAAGGAAATACCCGTAGCTCGATAGCCACGGCACCTGCGATTCATGGCTGCTGTCGATTTGCTGTGACAGTATGCCGCCGGCGCGTCCGATGATACAGAGGAGCCGCGTGGAGTGAACGGTGGGCTGATTCGAGACCGTCACCGCCCATCGATCCGTGCCTTCCGCCACGCAATCGTGAATCTTCTGGGCGAGCGAATCCGTCCGCACGACTTCGAACGTCCCGACGAGCTCGCGCATCGCCAAGTCATAGAGCTGCGTGCGGACCTCGCTTCCCTGCCCCGGGAGGTGCACCCAGAACAAACGCACTGTCGAATGGTCCACCATCGCCGCGCGCGGCCAGCCAATAGATTCCGTCGTATCCACCTCCATCACCACCCACGGCCCTTCTACAGGCTGCGCCACACAAATCGTCGAAAGGAGTAACAAACCCAGTAAGCAAATCATGGCAACCTCCTGCTTGTGTTTTCGCCGAGCCGTGCGTCCCCGCATGGCCGGTATCGGGGAGTCGGATCTCCCCCAATAACCCGGAATTGACATCCGCAATCTTAGTTTCCCAATATTCGCACATGCACGCCGATTACCGCATGTCCCTCGCTTCCCGTCAATATCGTCGGTTCAACCGCCGCGAAATCAACCCGCTCACCAAGCAAACTCGCGATGCGCCGATGCTGATAGACCGCAATCCCATATCCGCCCACCGCGCCCAGCATCGTACCCAGGTACAGCGGAGCATTGTCGTCTCGACCGCTGTTGATGATCGTTCCAATGCCCAACCCGGCCAGCCCACCCGCCAGCCCCGCGATGATCGACTGCTGCCCCGCCGCCACGGTGTACGACTGCCCGCGCACCAGCACGTGTCCCGCTACCAAACCCGCCACGCCGCCGAGAATCCCGCCAGTCAGCAAAACATCCTCGTCATTCACATCCGCCGTCCCCATGATCGCCAGCGGAATGCCGATCCCCAAATACCCCGCGCCGCGAATCACATACGAATCGCCGCGCGTGTACGGGTACTTCAGCGCGAGGCCGTTTTCCAGTACCATACCGCCAGCCGCACCGAGCAGACCCCAGCCCGCCAGCTTCCGCCATTCTTCTTCGTCATCTTCGCCCCGGTCCGTCAGCGCGCCGATACCCATCCCCAGCGCATCACCGAAATCGCCGCCCGTCCCGATCATCCCCGCGCGTCCGTCCGTCATGTTCCGCCTCGCGCCCAGCGCGAAACCGCCGAATCCCGCGGCGACACCCCCGGCGAAAGTCAGGCCGACGACTCCCCGGTCCTCGGTCTGATCGCCGCGAAACACCGACGCCAATTGGTAGGTAAATAATGCGCCCCGCGTGAGCCCATACGTCGCCAGTGAGGCCGAAGCTCGCGTCACATTCGAGCGCTCCGTCGCCGCCCACGGCACAAAAAAGCTCCCGCCCGCCGCCAGCAGATAGAGGCCCGTCGCCGCCGCGCCGTCCTCGATGCTGAGGATGTACGGTAGCACCGGTCCGTAGCCGAAGATCCCCAGCACCGTCGAGTTCAACAACAGCTTCGTGCGGCCCGTCTGGTCGAGGTAGAGCTCCGGCGCCGACGTCTGAATCCGCCCGTCGATCTCCTGCCGCAACTGCGCAACTTCCAGAGCGGTCAACGGCCGCCGCTCGCGCTCCACGCTGTCCGCCGGGCCTGACAGAAGCTCCAGCGTGAACAGCGTGTCCTGCTCGACATACAACCGCGCCTCGCGGAAATCCGCCACGTCGCGAAACATCCGCAACTGCTGCGCAAGCTCGGCCGAAATCGTGCGCAGCTTGCCCTCGCTGTCGAACGCCACCTGCCGCTCCGCCGCCGGCGACTCGCCGACACTCAGAAGGACGAAAATCAGTGCGATCAACGTGCGTGTCATGTTCGACTTTCGCCAAGCGGGAACCGTGTCCCCGCCGGAATTCTAAGCGCCCGGACTCCCCGTAGCGCCATACAAATATGCGCCCCGCTCTGTTCTAAAGCACCCCTGTGCTCAAGCGTTTTGGCGTTTTCGTCCAGAGCCCCATCCCCCCTTTCAAGGGGGGATCATAGGGGGGTGTCGGAATTCTATTCTCTTGCGGCGGCACGTCTCTTGAGTCGGGACGTGCCCCGTTCGGAACTCGGATTTCCGCTCAGCTCACTTGAGACTCATCACCTTCACCGTCCGCACGTCCGCCCCCGCCCGCAACTGCACAAAGTAAATCCCCGTCGCGCCGCCCGGCCGCCAATTCACCACGTGCTTCCCCGCCGCCAGCTGTTCATCCGCAAGCACATCCACGCGCTGCCCCACCGTATTGTAAACCGCAAGCTGCACGCGCTCCGCCTGACCGAGTTCGTACTCAATCCGCAATTCGCTGTTAAACGGATTCGGAAAGGCCGACAGCGAAAGCGATGCCGGCGTCGGTGTGAAGAGCGGTCTGCCAACGGTCAGTGGTGTATTCCACGAGCAGCGCGCGATCGATAGCGAGGCCGCGGCACTATCGTTGGCCAGCCCTTCCGTCCAGGCGATGACGATCTGACCGAACTCATCGATGGCGATATCCGTGGTGAAGATGCGATGCAGGAGGTCCGTTTCGTAAACAAGTCCCCGGGACAGGTGCGGATTGCCCGAAGTGTCGAGGCGCATGAGCTCGATGTAGCCGTCGGTGCTTCGCGCCAGAACCCAGCCGAGGTCGGGATTCCAGGCGGATTCAGACCAGGTTTCAACGTTGGAGAACTCCGAGAGCGTGAGGCAAGCGCCGCTTGGCGAGATCTCAGTAGCAGAACCGACACCATCGCTCATGCCCGTTTCGAGCGCGATCCAGCGGCCGGAGCGGGTCATCTGAAAGTCGCTCCATTCATCGTCGCACATCGTCACTCGCCACGGATCGCCGTAGGGCTCGGGCGGAAACCAGCAGAGGCCGGATTGGGTCTCGACACGGATGGTACCGAGGACCACCACCGAATCCGCATGGATGACGATGGGATAGCTCGAATGCGGTCCATACACCGCGTCGTCTCCCGCCAGATGCTCAGCGACCGGATTGAGGTTAGCATCCAGCGTACGAAGCGCGATCAGGTTCAGCGGCTCCGGGAAATACGGATGGTTACCGTGCTGCAGCCACGAAACAAACGTGCCGGAGGCGCCCATCCGCTTCAGCAAACGGAAGTCGTCATTCCAGTGGTCGCCAGCGAATGGACCGCCGGAGTGATGGACGATTCCGGTATCCAGCTCGCGGCCATTCCATGCGCCAGCGAGGGAGCTGATGAGGAGGGTCCGGTTGCGCTTGACGTTATTGGCGAACCGATAATCCTCTTCATACACTACAGCAGCCCACGAATCGCGCGACAGCGAAAGGCCATCGCCGATGGTCAGCCGCCGGCCCGCTGCCGACCAAACGGGCGGGAAACTGTCGGACAAGATTCCGTGCTGGATCCAGTCAAAGACCCCAAAGCGACAGGTCGCGAGGGTGGTATCGCGATCCTGTACGACGAACATCACGCTGCGGTCCGGGCCCGCCGGGCCGATGCACAAATCCGTGAAGACTTCGCCGGTGGCCGCCACCACCACCGTCCATGGCCCCTCCGCCGGCTGAGCAATACAAACACTCGAAAGGAGCAACAAGCCCAGTAAGCAAATCATTGCAACCTCCGTTTCGTGCTTTCGTCCCTCGGGTCTCCCTCCACTTTGTGGGGGGGCCGGGGGGTCGAGTTCCGGAATCGACTTTCAAGTTTCAAGTTTCACGTTTCACGTTTCAGGTTTTCTTGAAACAAAAGAGGGACAAGGTTCTCAGCCCTCGTCCCTCCGTCTTCAGCCCGGTTCTATGCCGTCGCCGGCACCGCGATCAGTTCGTCCAGCCAACCCAGCAACTCCTTGATGTCTTTCACTTGCCAGTCGGCCATGTGTGCGATGCGGAACGTCTTCTCTTTCAAATCGCCGTAGCCGTTGGAGATGATCGCATGATGCGTCTTCGACAAATCCTTGTTGAGCTGCGAGATACTGATCCCCCGCGTGTTCGTGATCGTCGAGAGCGTCACCGACTCATAGCCCTTTTCCGGGAACATCTCAAAGCCACGTTCCACCGCCCAGCCGCGCACCAGCTTCGCCAGCTCCTTATGCCGGTTCCAGCGATTTTCCAGACCCTCCTTGTTCAGGATGTAGTCCGCCTGCGCGCGCAAGCCGAAGATCAGCGGCACCGCCGGAGTATGCGGCACTTCGTGCTTGTCGTTATATTTCTTCGCATCGATGAAGTTCACATAGTAGCCCGGATTTTTCGCCGTCTCCGCGCGCTTCATCGCTTTGTTCGAGATCATCGTCACGCACAACCCCGCCGGCAGCCCCCAGCATTTCTGCGTCCCGGCCAGACACACATCGAGTCCGAGCTTGTCGCATTCGATCTTGTCGCCGCACATCGCCGACACCGCATCTACACAGAACATCACGTCGGGGTACTTCTTCATCAACTCGGCAATCGCTTCGATCGGCGCCCGCACGCCCGTCGAGGTCTCGTTGAACACCAGACAAAAACAGTCGAACTCGCCGGTGCGCAGCTTGGCATCGACCATTTCCGGCTTGATCGCCTGTCCCCACGGGACTTCAATCTTGTCCGCCGGCAGCCCGTTGTACTTGGAGGAGATATTGTACCAACGCTGCGAAAACGCGCCGTTGACTCCGTGCAGCACCTTCTTCTGCACCAGATTCCGCACCGATCCTTCCATCACCCCCGTCGCCGAACAGGAAAACAGCAGCACTTCCTGTTCCGTGTAGAGAATCTTCTTGGTCATCTCGACCGCTGCCTGATGAACGTCGCGGTACGCCTGCGTACGGTGGCCGACCTGCGGACGGGCGAGTTCCTGAAGCAGTTCGGGCCGTACTTCAACCGGCCCCGGAATAAACAACTTGTCGTGCATGGATGCCTCGTAATGTCCTGTATTTTCAGCGCTTGCCGCGCCTTGTGAATTTTCACGCAACCCCCCCTAACCCCAACCATAAATGTACGACTTTCCCACTCGAAATGCAAGGTGCCGATCCCTTGCCTCTTACAGCGAAATGTCTATCTTTACTAAGGCTAACGGACACGTCCAAACTTGAAACTTCAAACTTGAAACGTGCTCCGCTTCGCAGCCGCGCACTGCGGGCGCTCGCTCTGCTCCGCCGAGCATTGACTGCGTCCCTGCCGGAATCTCGCCGTGCCAACCCGAAAACACGCGGGCCGCCCCCTCCGCCGTAGCGCCGCATGGACATGCATTCGGAATAACGCTCCACAAGAACGCGAACCGCCGAGCCGGGTTAAGGTCTGCCGCAACCCGGCCGGAATCGGAAAGCAACATCCTGTGCCGCTGACGTGCCCCGCTCCTCTCTCTTCTTTCACATTTCAAATTTCAAGTTTCAAGTTTTCTAAATGAGTCTCTCCTCCCTCGACTGGTCCATCATCATCGTCTACAACGTCCTCAGCCTCGTCGTCGGACTGCTGATGACCAAACGCGCGCACCAATCGACGGAAGAGTACTTTCTCGCCGGTCGCGCGCTGCCGTGGTGGATTGCCGGAACGACGATGGTCGCGACCTCGTTTTCGTGCGATACGCCGCTCTACGTGACCAAGCTCGTGCGCACCGCCGGAATCTATGAAAACTGGCAGTGGTGGTGCTTCGGCATCGGCTCGCTGTTCGCCACTTTCTTTCTCGCTCCACTCTGGCGCCGCGCGAAAGTTCTGACCGACGTCGAACTCACAACACTGCGTTACGGAGCAGGAAAAGCGTCGCAGACCCTCAGGGTCTTCCGCGCGCTGTGGCTCGCGCTGCCGATCAACGTGATCGCCATGGGCTGGGTGATCCTCGCGATGTACAAGATCATGCATCAGGCCGTCGGTTTGGAGAAGATTGACGCCATCGTCATCTTCACCGGCCTCGCCTATTTCTACACGCTGCTCTCCGGTCAGTGGGGCGTCGCGCTCACCGATCTCGTCCAATATGTCATCATGCAGGGCGGCGCCATTATTTTCGCCTGGTACGCGGTCGAAGAAGTCGGCGGTCTCGCGGCCCTCAAAACCGGCATCGAGTCCACGATGCTCAAGCCCGACGTCCTCGCCATGGCGCCGCAGCCCGGTCCCGGCGATTTCTTCTCCGCCTCGTTCTGGCAGCCCGCGTTCGTCGGCTTCGTGACCTACATCGGCGTCACCTGGTGGGCCAATGTCAATTCCGACGGCGGCGGCAAGGTGATTCAAAAGCAGAACTCCTGCAAGAACGAACAGCACGCGCTGCTCGCCACGCTCTGGTACAGCTTCACCAATGTCGCGGGCCGCAGCTGGCCGTGGATTCTCACCGCGCTCGCCTCACTGCTGATCTATCCGACCATCGCTGATCCCGAGATGGCCTATCCCAAGCTCATGATGGAGATTCTGCCTTCCGGTCTCAAGGGCCTGCTGGTGGCTTCGCTGCTGGCCGCGTTCATGAGTACGATTTCCACACAGTTGAACTGGGGCGCGAGCTACCTCGTCAGCGATGTTTACAAGGTGCATCTCGCGCCGGGTCGCACCGACAAGCACTACATCTTCTCCAGCAAAGTCGCCACCACGATCGTGCTGATCGCCGCCGGACTCGCCGCCTACTTCACCGAGTCCGTCACCGATGCCTTCAAATTCGTGATCGCCTTCGGCGCGGGCACCGGCCCCGTCTATATTCTCCGCTGGTTCTGGTGGCGTGTCAATGCGTGGACCGAAATCTCCGCCATGATTGCCTCGAGTGTGATCACGCTCGGCCTGCCGCTGATCTACACGTCCGGCTACGGCGCGAAATTGCTCATCATCACCTTCGGCTCCGCCGCGATCTGGATCACGGTCACCCTGCTCACCAAGCCCGTGCCGCTGGAAACGCTCGCCGAGTTCTATCGCCGCACCGCACCCGTAGGCCTTTGGACCAACGTCCGCCGCTGGGGCCGCGAACATGGCCGCATCGTCCCCGCCGCCGCGCCCGTGGCCAAACCCCTGCGCGGGTTTGCCTGGGGCATGCTTTGCGTCTTCGGCCTCACGCTCGGCGGCGGCTACGCGCTGCTACTCGACCCCACGCCCGCCGTCATCTACTTCATCCTCGCCGCCATCGGCTCCTTCGGCCTCTTGAAAGAGGGATACTTGAGGACGACGTAAGGTACACCACTCGTAGGGGCCGACTGCGTCGCCTGGCTTCGCGCTCTTCCACCCCCTCCGCTTCAGCGGGGGGGCAGGGGGGGGAATTTGGCATTCTCAGATCTCATTTCTAATACTTTTCCGTCGATGCCCACCGCCCTCACTTCCTATTCCCCGCAGTACAAGAACCCGATCAGCAGCGTTCGCGGCGACGTGTTCAGGCTCGGTCAGCGTGACGACGAATACCCCGGCTGGATCTGGACCACCGCCGCCGATGGCCGCAGCGGCTGGACGCACGAATCGTTTCTGAGCATCGACGGCGAGCGCGCCACGCTGCTCGAAGCTTACACCGCCCAAGAGCTGACCATCCGTGTCGGCGACCTGCTCGAGATTCTGCGCGAAGTCGGCGGCTGGTACTGGTGCCGCACCGCAAACAACGATCTCGGCTGGCTCCCGTCATCCATCTTGGTACCTTAACCACTTGGTTGCTCTGATTTCAAGTTTCAAGTTTCAAATTTCAAGTTTTTTCAGTGGACTTCCTAACCCCCACCCGCAAACAGCTTTCCGACTGGGCCAAACTTTCGCAGAAGAAACACCGCCGCGAACTCGGCCAGTTTCTGATCGAAGGCGAAGTCTGCACCGGCGAAGCGCTCGATGCACAGCTCAAGCTCGAAGCAATTTTGCTGCAATCGGCCAAAGCCGATGAATGGGCCAATCAGTTCGGCGATTTGCGCGCGCCGATCTATCGCGTCAATTCCGAATCGTTCGAGCGCATCACCAAACTCGAAGCCAGTCAGGGCGTCGTCGCGGTGGCCAAGATGTTCAGCCTGCCGCCGCTCAAATCCGGATTGGCAATCGCCTGCGAGCAGGTCTCCGATCCCGGCAATTGCGGCGCGCTGATTCGCGTCGCCGATTTCTTCGGCGCGAGCTGTCTCTATCTCGGCCGCGATTCCGCCGACATCTGGAACGGCAAGGTCGTGCGCGGCTCGATGGGCTCGCTGTTCCATCAGCCCGTCCGCGAGCATTGCGATTTGCTCGACCTGCTCGACGAATGGCCCGGCGAGAGCGTCGCCTTAGTCTCCCATGGCGGCACTCCGCTATCTTCCTACTCCCCCCCAACTCGCTTGGGGGGGCAGGGGGGGGGTATCCTCGTTCTCGGCCACGAATCCCGCGGCTTATCCGACGAGCTCGCGATGAAGTGCACGCATCGTCTCACCCTCGAACGCCGCGGCCACGCCGAGAGCCTCAACCTCGTCACCGCCGCCGCCGTCTTCGCGAACACGCTGACAGCCACCCCCCCGTTCAAAGGGGGAACGTAGGGGGGTCGAGCCGCCGAGCGGGGTGCCCTCACCCCGCCGGAAGCCGCCTCGGACTCCCCCCCAACTCGCTTGGGGGGGCAGGGGGGGGGTATCCTCGTTCTCGGCCACGAATCCCGCGGCTTATCCGACGAGATCGCGATGAAGTGCACCCATCGCCTCACCCTCGAACGCCGCGGCCATGCCGAGAGCCTCAACCTCGTTACCGCCGCCGCCGTCTTCGCCCACGCGCTGACAGCCATCCCCCCTTTCAAGGGGGGATCATTGGGGGGTGTCGGATTCGGTTTCTTCCTTCTTCCTTGTTCCCTGTTCCTTCCCAAAATGATTACTGTAGATATTGGTTTACTCTGGGGCGAAGCCCAAATCACCGGTGAACTCCGCGGCGACTTCGCCGTGGAAGGCTGGACCGACTGCAATCGCAAATTCGATCTCGATAGAGTCAGCGGCGCCTTCTCCGCTTTTCTCCCCCCCACATCCTGTGGGGGGGCCGGGGGGGGAGAATCTGAATCCCCCCATTCTGATGGGGGGACAAAGGGGGGTCTCGGCTTCGCCATCCGCCTCGCCGAATGTTTTTCGCCCGAGTCCGCCGCGCGTGTGCTGAATCATGTTCCCACCGCGCTGTCCGGCGATGGCGTCGATGTGCTGGAGGCTGGCCGCATGTGGCAAACCGGTTCGCAGACATTCGACAACCGCGTCTGGTGGCCCGTCGTCAAACTTGCCAGCCGTGGTGACGCCGAACCGCTGTTAACTCAATTGCGCACCGTCGCCGCGCTGAACCCCTTCGGCTTCACCGTCGTTCCGCTCAGTGAATCGGAACTCGGGTCTCCCCCCACATCCAGTGGGGGGACTAAGGGGGGAAATCTGTTCGCCTGCTCCCTCAACGACCTCTCCACCCAACTCATCCGTCTCACCGCTCGTCCCTTGAGCGACTCCGCGCGCTTCGCTCTGCATCACGTTCCCATCGGTCGCGGCTTCCACTGGGAACGCAAAGAGACCCTCGAATATCGCGGCGCACTGCGAATTTTCGGCCACCCCTCCGTTCACGGGGGGGCAGGGGGGGGGCTCGCGCTAACCGCCTCGAACCGCCTCCCGCTCGAGCACTATCTCGAGAGCGCCGTCGGGAGCGAAATGCGCAGTGATCTGCCGCCCGCGTTTTCGCAGGCGCAGGCGATTGCCGCACGTTCCACGGTTCTCGCCACGGCCAACCGTCATCATCGTGCCGACGGCTTCGATCTCTGCAACGACGATCACTGCCAATGCTATCAAGGGGTGTCGCGCGAGGCCACCGCGGTCGTTGCTCCGATCCGCGAGTCAGCAGGACGAGTGTTAGTGACGGACACATCGTTCATCGTTCATCGTTCATCGGTGGAATCCGAGTCCGCTTCATCCCTCATCCCTCATCCCTCATCCCTTCGCATCGTGGACGCCCGCTACGCCAAGTCCTGCGGCGGCATCAGCGAACGGTATGAAGCGTGCTGGGGCGAGGACGATCATCCGTATTTCGCCGTCCGCGCCTGCGGCGACTTCCCGGTCCCCGATCTCACGGACGAAAAAAACGCGCGCGCGTTCGTGTTGTCGCATCCGCCCGCGTGGTGTGACGGCCAACTGCATCCCTACCCGGAACCGTGGGACAAGGACCCGCTGTACCGCTGGAAGTTCCGCTACACCCGCGTCCAGCTCGGCGAGCTGATCGCCAGGAAAACCGGAGCCAATATTGGCTCCGTGCAATCCCTCGAAGTCCGCAAACGCGCCGCCTCCGGCCGCATCCTAATCCTGAAGATTCAAGGCTCCGCTTCGGACTCATCGTTCCTCGTTCCTCGTTCATCGTTGGAGCCGGCCTCATCCCTCATCCCTCATCCCTCATCCCTGACGCTTTACGGAGAGTTAAACATCCGCCGTGCGTTATCTCCTTCGCACCTCCCCTCCAGCTGCTTCGTGGTCGATGAGGTCGATGACCAGATCACCCTCACCGGCGGCGGCTGGGGGCACGGCGTCGGCCTCTGCCAACTCGGCGCCGCCGCCATGGCCAAAGCCGGCCGGACCGTCGAGCAGATTCTCGATCACTATTATCCGGGCAGCGAACTGGCAATCTTGTAGCGCGCGCCTTGGCACGCGCGTCCATTGACTCGCGGCGGCAGGTCTCTTGAGCATTGACCTGCCCCGCTCGGAAAATTCCTTGGCGGCACTTGTCTCCAAGTGCCCCATCCGAAGCAATCGCTGATCCACTAACACTAAATCACACAGGGCAACGCTTAACACACTGTCATCCAGAACCGCGCTCTTCCGACTTGCGCGGTGAAGGATCACCGACAGTGCGTTCGCGCCGCCGCTTCAAACGCTGCCGCCCATGTCATTCTGGACATTGCCGACGCAATTCTGTCATTCTGGACTTCGCCGTCTTCGGCGGATGTCCAGAACCTCTCGGGCCTTCGAGAATCTCTCCGAGAGGTCCCGGACTCCCGCTGAAGACCGCGGGGTCCGGGATGACGGTCGTAAGAGCTTCAGGTATGAATAGCTTCTTCGTGTACATGCTCAGCAATACCAATCGGGGCATTTACATTGGCGTCACGAATAATCTCGAACGCCGTTTGTACGAGCACAAGCACGGATTGGTCGAGGGGTTTACCAAGAAATATAGAATGCACCGATTGGTCCATTACGAAGTAACCAGCGATATTCGATCTGCGATCACGCGCGAGAAACGACTGAAGTGGTGGCCTCGGGCTTGGAAGGTCAAGCTGATCGAGTCTATGAATCCGAACTGGAACGACCTGGCCGCCGATTGGTCCTCCCTCTAGGACGAGCAATCCTAATTCTGTCATTCTGGACTTCGCCGTCTTCGGCGAAAGTCCAGAACCTCTCGGGCCCTCGGGAATCTCTCCGAGAGGTCCCGGACTCCCGCTGAAGACCGCGGGGTCCGGGATGACGGTCGTAAGAGCTTCAGGTATGAATAGCTTCTTCGCGGCGGCAGGTCTCTTGAGCATTGACCTGCCCCGCTCGGCCTTTTTGGTTTGCCGTTTGTTCGCCCTCGGAACTTCAATTTTCAATTTTCGATTTTCAATTTTCGCATCCCCCCGCCATGCGCCACCCCCCCGGCCTCCCCGTCCTGTTCTTCACCGAAATGTGGGAACGCTTCAGCTTCTACTGCATGCTCTCCATCCTCACGCTCTACATGGATGAGAGCCTGCACTTCGAGAACAGCACGATCGGCCAGATCTACGGCGGTTACATTGGCCTCGTCTATTTCACTCCGCTGATCGGCGGCTGGCTCGCGGACCGCTTCCTCGGCTTCCGCAAGGCCATCTACCTCGGCGGCGTGATCATGGGCCTCGGCCATCTCTCGCTGGCCTTCGCCTCGTTGCCGTTCTTCTTCACCGGCCTGATTTGCTTAATCATCGGCAACGGCCTCTTCAAACCCAACATCTCGACCATTCTCGGCAACCTCTACCACGATCTGCCCGAAAAGCGCGACGATGCCTACAACATCTTCTACATGGGGATCAATCTGGGAGCCTTCGCTTCTCCCCTCGTCGCCGCCTACCTGCGCGCCCATTTCGGCTGGCATTACGCCTTTGGCGCGGCGGGCATCGGCATGTTGTTTTCCCTCGCAATCTTTCATATCTTCAAGCGGCATGTGCTCGCGGGAGATATTACCCCCGGCACGCGTTCAACTCAAAAGAACCGCTCGTCCGTCGAGCTGACCCCCAAACAGGAGCGCGACCGCATCACGGCCCTCTTGCTGATCTTTGCGGTGGTCGTCGTGTTCTGGATCGCCTTCAAGCAAAATGGCTATACCCTGACCTTCTGGGCCCGCGATTGCACCGAAACCTCGCTGTCGCCGGAGATCTTCCAGTCCGTCAACCCGTTCTTCATCCTGCTCTTTACACCCCTGCTCGTGCGCTTCTGGAGCTTCCTGCGCGGCCGCAAACTCGAACCCGCCACCTCCTCCAAAATCGCCATCGGCATGCTGCTCACCGCCGCGGCGTACATGATTATGGCGGTTGCCGGGTGGGTCGGCGGCGACGTCGGCCGCGTCAGTTCCGGCTGGCTCATCAGCACCTATGCCACGATCACGATTGCCGAACTCTGTCTGTCGCCGATGGGTCTGTCGCTCGTTTCCAAACTCGCTCCCGCGCACAAGCAGGGCCTGATGATGGGTGGCTGGTTCGCGGCAACCTCCCTCGGCGGCTGGCTCGCCGGACAGGTCGGCGTCGCCTGGACCAGGATGGCCCACAGCAGCTTCTTCTTCCTGTTGGTGATCGCCTCCCTCGCGGCTTTTGCAGTGCTGATGTTGCTGCTCAAAAAGATTCACGCCACCATCGTCGAGGCTGAGCAACTCGAAGCCGCCCACCGCTGAGTTTCCCACCGCCGAGCCGTGCGTCCTCGCGCGGCCGGAATCGGATCTCGGCTCTCCCCCCACATCCAGTGGGGGCCGGCGGGGTGCGCGTCTTCGCGCATCAGCCTTTCAAGTTTCAAGTTTCAAGTTTCAAGCTTCAAGTTTCAAGTTTCAAGTTTCAAGTTTCAAGCTTCAAGCTTCAAGTTTCAAGTTTCAAGTTTCAAGTTTCAAGCTTCAAGCTTCAAGTTTCAAGTTTCAAGTTTCAAGCTTCAAGTTTCAAGTTTCAAGTTTCAAGTTTCAAGCTTCAAGCTTCAAGTTTCAAGTTTCAAGTTTCAAGCTTCAAGTTTCAAGTTTCAAGTTTCAAGTTTCAAGTTTCAAGTTTCAAGCTTCAAGTTTCAAGTTTCAAGTTTCAAGTTTCAAGTTTCAAGTTTCAAGTTTCAAGCTTCAAGTTTCAAGTTTCAAGTTTCAAGTTTCAAGTTTCAAGTTTCAAGTTTCAAGTTTCAAGTTTCAAGTTTCAAGTTTCAAGTTTCAAGTTTCAAGTTTCAAGTTTCAAGTTTTCTTGAGGAGCTTCCCTATGGTTTACGGCTCCCGCAACAATATCACGGACAAAGTCCGCGCCGTCGTCAAAGCCGTCCACGTCCTGCTGGTGAAAGAATAATCTGACTCGGATTTCGGATTTTGGATTTCGGACCGTCTGACTCCCCGCCCGATCCCGCGCTCTGCCGCTTCGCCGCCAAGGCGATCCGCAAACGCCTGCGCGCACTCGCCAAAGAACACGCCGGCGCCCGTGCGGCAAAGGATCCCGAGTGCGTGCATCGCATGCGCGTGGCCAGCCGACGCCTAAACATCGCGCTCAATCAATTCGCGCCCTGCTTCCCCGAACGCCAGTTCAAACGCTGGCATGCCGCGCTGCGCCGTTTGCGCCAGGCCCTCGGCGATGCCCGCGATCTCGATGTCCAAATCCGCTTTCTGGAATCCCTGCTTCCCACGATCACAATGGGCACCCCTCCGCTTACGGAAGGGCAGGGAGGGGGCGCCGACTCATCTGAGTCCCCCCCCAACTCGATTGGGGGGGCTACCTTGGGGCACCCCCCCGTTCACGGGGGGGCAGGGGGGGGTGAGTTGGCCCGTCACCTCATCCCCGGCATCGTCCGCGTCCTGCTGCGCAAACGTCAGCGCCGCGAACGCCTGCAAAAGGAAGTGATTCGCGCCATCGACCGCTTCGAGGACGATGACATTCTGCACGGGATCCGCGCCGGAATTCTCGCAATTCATGACAGCGATGAAGAAGCCGACGCTCCGGCGGAAACTTCGCGCGAGCTGACGGCCATGGCCGGCCTCGCCATTCAGGAGCGCCTCGATGAACTTCTGCAATGGGAACGCTGTGTCAACGATCCCGACCGCATCGACGATCATCATGCCATGCGGATCGCCGCCAAGCACCTCCGCTACACCATGGAACTGTTCGGTCCGGTTTTCGCCGATGAACTGAAAGCCGACATCGAAATCTGCAAGGCCTGTCAGGAGCTGCTCGGCAACATTCACGATGCCGATGTCTGGATCGACCAATTGCCGCGCTTCATCGAAAAAGAGCGCGGGCGCACGCTGGACTATCACGGCCACGGCAAGCCGATGGAGACGCTGCTCCCCGGAATCCAATGGCTCGATGCCCGTTGCCGCTCCGCTCGCCACGAGCAGTTCGCCGCCTTTCAGGAACGCTGGCGAAAACTCCGCGCCGACCGCGTCTGGGAACAGCTCTCCAACCGAGTCTCCGAGCTGCCGCCAGCTCCGAATTCCGCCGCCGAGCCGGAATAAATCAACCCCAACGCCCCGCGAAACCCGAGGCCGCTTGGCGGCACTCGCGTCCGCGGCGGCACTCGCGTTCTTGGCGGCACTTGTCTCCAAGTGCCCCATCGGGGCGGACGTTGGCGGCGGCACTTGTCTCCAAGTGCCCCCATTGCCCGAGTGTTCTTGGCGGCACTTGTCTCCAAGTGCCCCATCGGGGCGGACGTTCGCGGCGGCACTTGTCTCCAAGTGCCCCAGTGCCCGAGTGTTCGCGGCGGCACTTGTCTCCAAGTGCCCCAGTGCCCGAGCGTTCGCGGCGGCACTTGTCTCCAAAGTGCCCCAACTGCCCCCCTCCCTTGTCCTTTGCAATCAGTCACCCGTTCCGGTCTTGATCGACACCCACTGCCACCTCTACTACGATGACTTCCACGCTGACCTCGACGCGGTGATCCAACGCGCGCGCGACGCCGGCGTCGAAAAGATGATCACCATCGCCGTGGACAAACCCACCGCCGAACAGTGCCTGGCGCTCGCCACGCGCTTCCCCGGTGTCGTCTATGCGGCCATCGGTGTCCATCCGTCAGAGGTGGACCGCGTGAGCGAGGACGATCTGCTGTGGATCGAAGCCATGGTCGGCGATCCCGCCGTCGTGGCCGTGGGTGAAATCGGGCTCGATATTTACCGCGGTGAAACCAATCTCGAAAACCAGATCCGTCTGTTCGAACGTATGCTGCAACTCGCCAATCACGTCGGTCTGCCCGCGATCATCCATCACCGCGCCGCCGGATCGCGGACGCTCGACGTCGTTAGGGCCATGCACTGCTCCCGCGGCGTCTTCCACTGCTTCAGCGAGGAGTATGCCTACGCCTGCGCCGTGTTGGACCAGGGAATGAACGTCTCGTTTACCGGAAATATCACCTACAAGAACTCGCGGCTGCCGGAGTTGGCCGCGCGGCTCCCGCTCGAGCGCTTGCTGCTCGAAACCGACGCGCCGTACATGGCCCCCGTCCCGGTTCGCGGCAAGCGCTGCGAACCGCTGCACATCCGCGACGTCGCCCTGAAGCTCGCTGAAATCCACGGCCGACCGGTGGCGGAAGTCGATCTCGTGACCACCCGGAATGCCGTGCGGCTGTTCTTCGCCGACACGCTGGTGGCCACCTGATGCAGCGCTTGTTCACACTCGAAGAGGCCCGCAAGGCCCTCCCGCTGGTCCGCCGCATCGCCGCCGACCTGCATAACTGTGTCGAACAACTTTCCGCGATTCAGGGCGGCCTGTCCTTCATTTACGGAGCCATGAAACTTGACGAATTCGCCGACGCGCAACGCTCCGAAATCGAGACCATCCGTCTGCGAATCGATGCGCTGGGCGAAGAATTGCGCGAAATCGGCGTCGAACTCAAGGGACTGCAACCGGTACTTGTGGACTTCCGCGCGCTACGGGCCCGCGAAGAGGTCTATCTCTGCTGGGCCTATGACGAGGAGACCATCACTCACTGGCACTCGCTGGACGAGGGCTTCAAAGCCCGCCGCCCCCTCTGACCTTCCCCGCCGAGCCGTGCGTCCCCGCCCGGCCGGTAGTCGGTCCTCGGCTCTCCCCCCACCTCCTGTGGGGGGCCGGGGGGTGTGCGTCTTCGCGCATCTGCTCTTTTCCGCCGAGCCGTGCGTCCCCGCCCGGCCGGTAGTCGGTCCTCGGCTCTCCCCCCACCTCCTGTGGGGGGCCGGGGGGGGTGTGCGTCTTCGCGCATCTGCTCTTCTTCGCCGAGCCGGGCGGCCTCGCCCGGCCGGAATCGGAGAGTCCCGCCGCGCGGGTTGTCTTCAACCCGCCGGAACCCGCCCCGGTCCCCCCCCGTTCGCGGGGGGGATTAGGGGGTGTCAGAATTGCCCAACTTCGCTCCCTCGGTTCCCCGCCCCGCCGCCACCGCACACTCCGCACTTTCCGGCAAAGGAGGCATGCCCGCGCCCAGCCACTTCCAACGGGCGTCAAATCGGGCACTTCGCCCGGGTCAGCAGGTTTGAAGTCCTTAACAATCCCGCAGAATCAAATGATTTAAATCGAATATTTCTATTCGTTTGAAGTGATTATCTATGTTATCGCAACCTTCAAGCTTCTTACCCAAAAAACCTTCGCGGTGTGGGCAGAAGCCTTGACATCAACGACCCCGACTACTATATTAGCCATCACAAGTATGGTGATAAGGTATGCCCACTTCCGGTGACCTGATTCTTGCGGGTCGAACAGCTGTAAGGAGTGTCCTCAGGATGAACAGAAGCAGAACGATTTTTACCGCCCTCGCGGTGCTGATGATGGCCGTGTCGTGTCTCGCGACCGAATATGCCTTCATGGGCTTTGATGTGGCGACCCAGATGATGACCGCGTACGTCCGTACCGACCAGGGTACGTTCCACGCCAACGTCTATATGGATCAGTCCAACCCCGGCGGAGCCATCGGCTATTACAATGGCTACGCGGACAACGTGGACGAATTCTACTGCGACGCCGACTTGTCGCCGTGGGATCCCAACCGGACCTTCCATGTGCCGGATGGCGAGATTAACGTCATCTCCACGATTATTCAGCTGCTCGATGCGGACTACAATCCGGTCGGCGCGCCGATTGAAGTCAACGATACCCTCGTGGCCAACCTCGACGAACAATCCCAGTCCGGCTGGTACACGTATCGTCAGGGCGATTGCACACCCGTCCTGCCCGACACGATCCGCATCAACTCCTCGTTCTGCGCCACGATCTGCCACGGCACCTACTCGATCCCCATCTACTGCGAAGCCGAAGGCTACGACCCCAACCTCGTGCAGGTCACGGTCACCAACGGGTGCGATCCGAACGAGACCCATTGCGATGATCCCAACTGCCCGCGCGTGGACACCAGCCTGTTCACCTATCGGATCCGCGTCTTCCCCGGCTGCCGTATCTTTCTGGTCATGACCTATTGCGGCGAAGGCCCCGGCTGCGTCTGCATCTGGCGCTCTGACTTCGTCCTCCCCGTCGAGATGGCGGGCTTTGATGCCGTCGCCGGCGACCGGAGCGTGACCCTCAACTGGGCGACCGGCTCCGAAATCAACACCAACCAGTTCGTAATCTCCCGCTCAACCTCCAGCGCGCCCGAGGCCGTCTTTGAGGAAGTCTATCGCGGGGAAGCCGCCGGAAATAGCACCACCGCGCGCAACTACAACTGGACCGACAACAACGTCGTCAACGGCGTCACCTACTACTACAAGCTCAACTGGGTCGATGCCAACGGCAACCACGTCTATCATGAAGGCGGTGTCGCCGTCGTGAAGAGCGCCACGCCGCAGTCCGGCCTCGTCGGCAGCTACGCCCTGGCCCAGAACTTCCCGAATCCCTTCAACAGCCAGACCAGCTTCTCGTTCAGCATCCTGAACACCGAGCGCGTCTCGCTGAAGGTCTTCGATCTGCTCGGGCGCGAAGTCGCCACCGTTCTCGACCGTAACATGGACGCCGGTGTCCACACGATCAATTGGTCCGCCGAAGGTCTCGCCACAGGGCTCTATATGTACACCCTCAACGCCGGCACCTTCAGTGACACCAAAAAGTTCGTCTACATGAAGTAAGTCCCCCCTTGGGATATGTGAACGAAGCTTGAAACGTGAACACCACCCCGGGAGACTTTGTATGATGAAAAAGATCTTTTTGATCGGACTGCTGACGGTGCTGATGGCCGCGTCCGGGTATGCCTGCGAATCCGGAAACATCTTCATGCACCCCGGTGACTCGCGCTGTTTTCAGGTCTGCGCCGGTGATTTCTTCACCATCACCCTCGAAGGTGGTGGACGTCCCGGATTCGAGGCCACGCCGGTCCTGGTCTGGGGCAATGGCTGCGCTCCGACGCAGACCAACTGTGATGTCGTCTGTGATCCGCTCACTCCGCCGGATACCCTGATTCTGGGCGGCGACGGCTTCAACGACAGTTGCTACTACGGACTGTCGAATGATTTGTGTCTCGATATCCTGCTGTGTCATGCCCACGACGGACCCAATCCGACGTGGACGATCGAGATCTTCGGCTGGTGCGACGGTTGCTTCTGCCTCACCTTCGAGCGGCAGCTGGCCGTCAATCTGCTCGACTTCTCGGCCCTCGCCGGCGATCGCGAAGTCCAACTCAATTGGACCACCGCCTCCGAGACCGACAACCAGCGCTTCGAAATCGTCCGCAACGGTAATACCGTCACGACCCTCGAAGGAGCCGGTAACAGCACCACCGAACGCCACTACTCGTGGACCGACTCCGATGTCGTCAACGGCACCGAATACAGCTACGAACTCGTAGCCGTCGATGTCAATGGCAACCGCGGTGTGCTGGATCAAACCGCCGCGACGCCAAATTCCACCGTCGGCGTGGTCACCGAGTACGCGTTGCTCCAGAACTTCCCGAATCCGTTCAACCCGGAAACGCAGATCGCCTTCGATCTCTTGCAGGACGGCTTCGCCAGCCTGAAAGTGTACAACCTGCTTGGGCAGCAGATTGCCTCACTGGCCAACTCCAACATGAGTGCCGGCCACCATGTCGTCAGCTTCGACGGTAGTGCGTTCGCTTCTGGCGTCTACCTCTACAAGCTCGATGTCAATGGCTTCAGTGCCACGAAGAAGTTCGTACTGCTGAAGTAGTAAATCGCTTCGATGTTCTCCTGAGCAAAGCCCCGGTCGCACGACCGGGGCTTTGTGCATTTTGCCTCCGCCGAGCCGGGTTAAGTCCGCGCAACCCGGCCGGAATCAGAGCGGATGACTTACCCGAACGCCTGCCGCACCTCCCCCGGTACGTCGCTGATAATTCCCACCAGCCCCCACTCCGCCAGGCGCCGCGCCGCCGCCGGATCGTTCACCGTAAACGTGAACAGCGGCAGCGCCCGCTCGTGAAAATACTCCGCGACCAGCGGCGTGATGAACTCGTGCCACGGTGCAATGCCTGACGCATCGATGCGTTCCGCGATGGCGAACGCCGCGCCGGGATCACGCAACGACTCCACGATCAGAATCGCCGGGACTTCCGGAGCCAGCTCGCGGCAGCGTGCCACCGCGCCGGGCTGAAAGCTCGAATAGACATACGTGTCCGCCGGCAGCGCGGCCCGCGCCAGCGGCACCACGAACTCCGGCGATTCCGCTTCCTTCAGCTCAATGTCGAGATAGCCACGGCCCGCGAGCTGTTCCAGCACCGCGGCCAGCGTCCACACGCATTCCGCGCACCGCGAACTCCGCAACTCCTTCATGCTCAACTCGCGCAGCAGGTCGCCGCATTTCAGCGCCGCATCGTGATAGATCACCGGCACATCGTCGCGCGTCAACCGCACGTCCAGCTCCACGCCATCCGCGCCCTGCTCGAACGCTGCCGCAAACGACGCCGGGGTGTTCTCCGCCGCGCACTGCGGCGAACCGCGATGACCGAAGATCAACGGCCGTCCCGCCGGTTTCTCGCTGAATAACTTCTTCCGCGCATCAGACTTCCCCCCGTTCACGGGGGACTTCTTTTCAGACTCCCCCCCGTTCACGGGGGGAGTGGGGCGGGTCTCTTTCACCTCCGCAACCTCCCCAGCGCTTCCTGAATCCGCGCCAGCGGCTGCGTCAGTGCCAGCCGCACGTAGCCGATTCCTTCCGGGCCGAAGCCCCGCCCCGGACTCACGACCACGTCACGCTCCAGCGCGCGCTCCACAAACGGCAGTTCGTCCTCGCCCACGCGCGCCCAGACATAAAATGTCGCCGGACTCCGCGTCACGTCCAGCCCCAACTCGCTCAAGGCCTGCTCGGCATAGGCGCGGCGCTCGCCATAGACATTGCGAATTTTCCGCACCTCCGGCGGCGGCGTCGGCCCGCGATACTCACTTAGCCCATCCGCCATCGCCCGTTGGATCAGCAGCGGCGCGCCCGAGTCAATCTGCGATTTCACGCGTACCAGCCCCTGGATAATATCCGCCCGTCCGACCGCGAAGCCAATGCGAAATCCGGTCGCGTTAAACACCTTCGACAGCGAGTGCAACTCCACGCAATTCGGCGTCTGCTCCAACAGCGACGGCGCGACATAGTCGCCAAACGTCATCTCGCTGTAGGCATGATCGTGGCAAACCACCGTCTCCGGATGCGAATCACAGAAATCCGCGAGCTGCTCCCAGAATAGATCCGACGCAATCGCGCCCGTCGGATTATTCGGATAGTTCAAAAACAGCATCCGCGCGCCTTCCGCTTCGCTCAAGTCAGGCAGAAAACCATGATCGGGACGAAGCGAAATCACACGCACCTGTCCGTCGCACAGCGTCGTGATCCCCTGCGCGTACACCGGATAGGCCGGCGACGGCACGGCCACGATATCGCCCGGATTCACATACGCGCGCCCCAGCGAGGCCAGCCCCTCTTTCCCGCCCAACACCACGCAAATCTGCGACTCCGGATCGAGTTCAACACCGAACCGCCCCTTGAAATACCGGGATACGGCCCCACGCACGTGTGGATCGCCGCGCGAACTCGAATATAAGTGCGCGTCGGGATCGGCCGCGTGCCGCTGCAACGACTTCGTGAACATGTCCGGCGGCGGTAAATCCGGGTCGCCGATGCCAAGATTGATCACATCACGGCCCTGCCGCGTCTTCTCCGCGATCTTGCGCTCCAGCTCCGCGAACAGATACGGCGGCAGCTTACTCAGTCGAATGGCGTAGTCGGACATGGCAGAAACGATGAACGATGAACGATGAACGATGAAGATCGTAGCGCCGCACGGGCTTGTTGCCGAAGTCGGAATCCGCCGAGCGGGGACTGTGCCCCGCCGGAATTGACGGCAGCCAAACTCCGCCGTGCGCGAGCGGCGTCCTACCGCAGCAACTCCTGCGCCGCGTCCCACACCTGCGAAAATAACTGCGCAGCATGCGGATCGAAGCGGTCATCCGTCCGCCGGTAGAGCCGCTCGGCAAAGCGGATCATCCCGTGCGATTCCGGAAACCGCAGAAAGCGCGGATCGAGCTGGCCCAACCGCACGCGGTCCAGCGCGTCCGCGTCCTTCAACAAGGCGGCCACGAGATAGTGCGGATGCGCCGCGGCGGGTTCCAGCGCGAGACAGTGCTGCACCACGGCATACTCAATCGCCGGCAGGAGCCCGTCAGACGCGCCGCCCGCCGCCAGCGCGAGTCGGATCTCCGCGATTTGCCGAAACCGATCCATCGACCATTGACCGTGCATCCGGCAATAGCCGTCGTGGGCGCGGCCCAGATCGTGTAAGTACGCCGCACCCCACACCGCCGTTTCGCGTGGCGCGTTCCCCGTCGCCTGAATCAGCCGCAGCGCATGCACGAGCACCCGCGCCACGTGCAGCCGCCCGTGCACATCCGACGCATGCGCGAAAAACTCCCCCCGCGGAATCAACTCGTCACGCGGCAGCGGAATTGTGTAGCTCAGTGATATCGCCGAACGCATACCGATAGATGAAAGATGATAGATGATCGATGAGGGTCAACCGCAGGGGCCGATGGCAACGCCCGTGCAGTAGCGCCGCACAGCCGTGAGCGATCTGGAGGACCGATTCCGATTCCGGCCGGGTTGCGGAAGACCTTAACCCGGCTCGGCGCGAGTTGCGGCGGCATGTCTCTTGAGCATTGACATGCCCCGCTCTTCTTCTCTAATGCCGGAACCGCCGCCGCACTGCAAAGATTGAGAACGTGATCGAAAACCGTCGGGGATTCGACAGCAGACGAAGATGGGAGATCTGAGACCGGCCGATCAGTCACTATCCGCAGTCAACCCTCGCATCTTTCGGCTAACTAACTTGCCATCAGAATTGCGGACAACATCGGGAGGAATCTGCGTCAAATCGTTGGGACTTGGATTGCCCGCGAATCGAATGTAAGCGACCGATAGGTACAACGCAACCAGTTGAGTCAGAATGGTGATCGCAAAACACAGTGCTTCTACACAGATGTCAATCTCGTGAATCACAACAGCAAGCGGCATTGCGACTAAGGACATGACAATCACACCGACGATCAGCGAGGCGGAAAGCGTGAATCTTCTCAGGATGACCATGGCAAGCATCTCAGCTCCAGAAGCAGTTGCAACAAGATCGCAAAACTGCCGATCATTCTGAAGTAGCAGTGCAGTATCAACTATGGCGTCGACATCGTAGCCTTCAACTGGACCTCCTGTCTTCGGTTTCATTGCCCAAGTGCGAATAGAATCTGAGAGCTCCCAAACCGAAGTCGTCCTGAGTGGAATGGGCGCCTGGTTACGAGAGACGAAGACATCTCTGGCGTAATCTGCCATGCGGCCCAAGGCGGAATTCACGCTATGTTCATGTGCCTGCAGCCTGAAAACCAGGAATACGGCCAATACACCCAGCAATGCCATGTTCCCCTGAAACAAGGCACTGTAGAAGTAGAGCCCGGTTGACTCGCTGAAGAATGTTGAGTCCATCGTTCTTCCTTCTGGTGAACGCGTCCGCCTTCCCCCGATACCACCCCCAAATCAACTTCGCCAGCGCATCCCGAAACTTCTGCGCATCCTTCTGTTCCGCATGAAAGATGCACTTCGCCTCAAGCGGGTTGAGGTCTCTGTACGATTCGCGATTACATTCTGGATACGGACACGGCATGTTTAGTGGCTGATGTACTCGTCGTGAAGGGTAGAGGCGACCCTATGTGGTCGCCCGTCCGGGAACCGTCACACCTGGGCGAAAAGGTTGAGGCGAAAGGGTAGAGGCGACCCTACGTGGTCGCCTTTCCGAAACCGTCACACCTATGCGCGTGGGGAGGCCCCCGCCCGCATTTCACGCAAGCGCGGGTGTTCACGATCCTGCGGCCAACGGAGCGGGTTCAATTGAATGTACTGCCGCATGAGCTCAAGCGTGCGCTCGCGGGTGATGATCCGGTCGTAGAACGAGCGCTGCCAGAGATGGCCGTCGAAGCGAGGCCAGTCCAACGCCTTGACACCACGGATGTACGAGTTCGTGGTCATCGTTTTGTACCAGTCGAGGATGCGAGAGAGATTCGGGGGGGTATCGGGAGTCGGTGACGGGCGGCCACGTAGGGCCGCCTCTACCCGCGTATCGTGGCGACCACTCAGGGCCGCCTCTACCCGCGAGGATTCGAGGCCGTCGGTGATGAAGATGATTCCGTGCAGGTGATTGGGCATCACGATGAACTCATCGAGACGTACGCCCGGGTACTTGCAGGCAAGCTCGTTCCACCAATCCATCGCCATTAATCCCGCGTCGTTCAAGGCCACGCGATCATCGAGCACATCGCCGAAACGACTGTCGCCATGATGGAGGCAAATCGTCACGAAATACGCGCCCGGATTCGAGTAGTTGAAATCGCGGAGTCTTAAGGACTTCATGGTCGATACGGTCATTTGGTGACCACGTAGGGTCGGCGCTACCTGTGAGCACTCTGGCCAACCATAACGGCTCGATGACGTAATCTGAGCAGCAATGGGCTACACCGCGCGCGCCACCCCTCGCTAATGCTCGCACCCCATCCCCCCTTTCAAGGGGGGATCACAGGGGGGTTCCGCTTCCGTTCCTCCCCCCTCGCCTCTCCCACCACCCCATCCGCCCATCCTCCGCCAATCTCTATCTCCATCCCCATCAATCCCTTAGCCAGACACAATATCCGCCTAACCCCTTTTTTGTTCAACTATTTGTTGCTTTTAATAAAAATTCACTTGCCTTCACGCCAAATATTTCGTATATTAAGCCCAATCCACCCCACTCGGCTTTGTTCCTTGTTCCCTGTTCCTTGACCATTCCCCCCATGTCCACCCCTATCGGCCCTCGCCTCAATGCCATGAAGCACGGTCTCCGCGCTACCGATGAGATGTTCCTCATCTATCTGCGTGACTACGAACGCGATACCTTCGAAGATTTCCGCGCCACACTCCACGAGAACTACCATCCGCACACTGACGAGGAGAAACTCCTCGTCGATCGTATCGCCATTCAGTACTTCCGTCTATTCCGCCTGTATGGCCTCGAATATCAGGCGACCAATGCCAGCGCCGCTAAACTACTGACGCGCGAATCTGTCATTCCCCACCTCGACCGCTTCTCCCGCTACGATTCCCGCATGGAGCGCCAGCTTCGCTCGCTCCTCAGCCAGCTCCGCAGCCTCTATGTCCGTCGTGGCGACCTCTCGCTTATCTCCATGATCGATAACGAGTAAGCCCTTGTTTGGTCAAAAACACTTTTGCTCGACCCTCACAAATTGCATACTCCTTCATAAACCTTCATCACCTCACCCCGCTGCCGAATCCAGGCGAAGCCCCCACCCACCGTAATTGTCAGCGTCCCGCCCGGCATCTTGACGGCAATCGGCGTGTCAAACCGCAGCAGTCCGGCACTACAGCCCGCGCAGGCCGTCGCCACCGATCCCGAACCACAGGCCAGCGTCACGCCCGAGCCGCGCTCCCACACGACTAACTCGACCACGATCGGCGAGACCAAATGCGCGAACTGGATATTCGCACCCTCGGGAAACAGCGCGTCGTGCTCCAGCGATGGGCCGTACTTTCCCGCAAACGGAATGTCCCGCGCCGGACCGAAAATCACGCCGTGCGGATTCCCCACATTCACCGGCAACACCGAAAACGGCATGCCCTCCGCGTAAAGCTGGACCAACTTCGGCCGCGTTCCCGACTCCCACGCCTGCCGCAACGCCGCCGGAGCCGGCATCGTGGTTTCCACATCGCGCTCCCCGCGCACCCAGGCCCGCAGCACGCCCCCGCCTGTTTCCACCGAAAGCTCACCGTCGTTGCCCTCGCCCCGCTCGTGAACGTACATCGCAAAACAGCGCAGCCCGTTCCCCGAAATCTCCGCAGGCTTGCCGTCCGCGTTGTGCAACACCATCCGCTGGTCCGCAACATCCGACGCCTCGCGAACCAGTATGCCATCCGCGCCGATGCCCTTATGTCGATGACAGAGCGACCGAATCCGCTCCGGTGTCAACGGTGTGGATAAGTCACGGCAATCCAACAAAATGAAGTCGTTACCCAGACCGTGGTACTTGGAAAAGCGCAGAGGCATGGACGGAAGGGATGAGAAATGAGGGACGAGGGATGAAGGCCGGAAGCGGTGCGTCGGTTCTCCCCCCACATCCTGTGGGGGGCCGGGGGGGCGTGTCTTCGCGCAGCGGGCGTCTGTACCTTCGGGCACCCTACCGCCCACGGGAGGGTAAAGGGTGGTGTCCGCAACTGTGCGCCTGCCGAGGCATCCGGCGCCGGATCCCCCCCGGAAGCGGATTCCGCAGCGCGCCGTAACACAATATAAGAGGTTTCTCGCGAGTCGCAACGGCTCTGTAACATTGCCGATTTCCAACACTTTCCTTATATTTCCCCTGGCGTGCGACCGCCGATAACCGCTTACAGGAGAACCCCGCGTGAAAATCCGATTCCCGTTGCTGCTGCTGCTGCTGGCCCTGAGCTCGTCGGCCTGGGCCGAAGCCCACTACTCCGCCATCTTCGGCCAGAGCTGTTTCCTCTGTCATGCCAATCCCACCGGACGCGGCGAACGCTCGCTCTACGGGTCGCAGTTCTTCGCACCCAACTATCTGCCCGTGCGACCGCTCGCGTTTGAGCAGCTCGACAAGATCAAACCGCAACTTTCCGAATCCGTGATTATCGGCGCCGATCTCCGCACAATCTGGATGAGCGAAAATTCGCAGAGCGCCGCCACCGAACACCAACAGGGACTGTCCGCACCGCTCGCCAGCAACACCGGCACCATGTCGCTCATGGAAGGCTCCCTGTATCTCACCTTGCAGCCCAGCGAGCAGTTCCTGATCTATCTTTCGCGCGGCGTGGCCGACCATAACGGCCGCTTCGAAGCCTATGGGCTGGCCGAAGTGCTGCCCTTCCACGGCTTCGTCAAAGCTGGACAGTTTCAGGAAAGCTTCGGCTGGGCCTTCGCCGATCACTCGTCCTACGTGCGCGCCGGATTGTACTCGGGACTCGATGATCGCGTCGCGCCGTTCAACGGCTCGGCCCAGAGCGAGCCGATTCCGCCCCACTACGGCACCGGCGCGGAAATCGGAGCCCGGCCCTGGTGGCTCGATCTCAGCGCGTCTTTCACCAGCGCGCAAATCAACTATCCGCTGCCCACCGATCAACAAAAGCGCTGGTTCGCGCGCGCGCAACTGCAACGCGGCCTCGAAAAATTCCGCCTGCAATTCACCGCCGGCGGCAGCTACATCTACGCGCCGCGCTACACCTCCGAAGCCATGTTCACCGACAAACGCAGCACCGAAGCCTGGGGCGGATTCGGCGGCATCGGTTGGCAGGGACTTGACGGCACCTTCGGTTGCTCCGGCGGCTTCGGCTTCCTGACCACGGCGCTCCTGTTCGAATACGACCGCAAGGACTGGAACCCCACCGGCGGGGCGGACGTGGTCAGTGCGTACAGTACGACGCAGCTCAACACCATGCTGCAGCCGGGCATCTGGCTCAGCGGTCAATACGACTGGCTCGAAAACGGCGATCCCGACGGCAGCGAGGCCGAACGCACCAGTATCGGCCTGCAAGTCTTCCCGCTCCCGTGGATCGATATTCAGCCGCGCTACCGGCTCTACTCCTCATCCGACCGCGCGCGCAACACGCAGCACGCGGAACTGATGGTGCATTTTCAGTTCTGACGTCAACTCCGCCCGCCCCCTTAATCCCCCCACGACGTGGGGGGAGACCCGCTGCAGAATCGCCACCCCGCAAGAGGTGGCGATTCGATTTACCGCAGCTGCCATTTGATCAGTTTCACCCGCGGATTCAATTGCCAAGTTTCCACGCGTGGTCCCAGCATGTCCAGGGACTCCGGCAGATGATCGTAGGGATCGACGTCATTCTGGATCGTGTCGATGCGCAGGTAATACGCGTAGGACACGCCGCCCAATTCGCGTCGCAGCGCCAGCACAAACTCGACCTCGTTCAACGGCGTGCGCGGCGGCCGCAGTTCGTTCGTGCGATAGGCCTGCGTGCCCGGTCCGTAGTAGTCCAGCATCCACCACGTTCCCGGCGTCATCACGAGTCTGGTCTCCGGGCCGAGGTCGCGCTCGAGAATGGCCGCCGCGCCGCGCCAATCCTCGCGACGGCCGAAATGCGGCGAGTCGTAGAAGTGGGCAATCGCGAGACCGAGAATCACGACACCGAAGCCCGCCATGACGAGCTGCTGCCAGCGGCGAGTCAGCCACAGCCCGGCGAAGGCCAGCGCAAGCAGAAGCGGCGGCGCGGAAAAGATCAAGTACTTCGGCTGCAACCAGTTCTTGCCGGTGATCGCGGCTGCCAGCAGAGCCAGCAGCACCGGAATCGTAAACCCGTCATGAATGACTTGCAGATGCACCCGGTCAGCGGCGCTCCGCTGCATGCGTAGCAGCCGCCAGCCAAGCCAGAGCACGGGGAGCGCGGCGAGCAGGATGAGCGCGCTGTTTTGCAGGACGATGGTCGAGTCGATGGCGCGGCCGACGCCTTGCTCGGGAAGCGCGAAGTAGTTGTAGCCGACCACGAAGGCCGCGAGCAGTTTCGGCAACGCACTGGCGAAGTGCATCGCATATTCACCGCCGCGCTCGTGCGTGAACCGCAGCACGTTGGAGAGGTTCGGCAGATAGAGAGCGAATGTCGCCGCCAGCGTGCCCCAGCTTTTCAACAACGGAAGCTGCCGCCGCTCACGCCAGAACGAGAGCGCGAAGCCCGCCAGCAACAGCCAATAATGCAAATGCGTGTAAACGCCGAGCAGGGCGACCACCACAAACACGATCCCACGCGACCGCGACCAGCGCTCCCGCAACACCAGAAAGCACCAGAGTTGCACGAGGCCGAGCAATGCCACGAGCGAATACATCCGCAACTCTTGCGAGAACTCGATCAGAATCGGTGACGTGGCGATCAGCGCGGCGAATAGCAGGCCGAGCTGTTCGTTGAGCAGCTTGCGACCCACCACGAAGGCGACCGGCAGTTGCAACAGCCCGAACAGCAGTGGCAGCAAGCGCAATCCGACTTCGCCCGAAAATCCGAGCTGCCGCCACAGGTAGAGTAATGAAAAAAAGACCGGGCGGAAGCGGTCTTCGGAATCGGTAAGCAGGGTGGCACTGTCCCGCAGCACGGAAAAGCTCTCATCGCCGTAAAAGCTGTCGCCGAGACCGGGCAGACGGAGGGCGACGGCGAGGAGGAAGATAGTGAGAAGAAGAAGAGTTCCCCCCTTAATCCCCCCACAGGATGTGGGGGGAGACCCGACGTAAATTCTCCCACAGGATGTGGGGGGAGATCCGAGGTCTTTAGCCTTCACGGATGGCGTCAACGGGCGTGAGCTGTGCGGCGCGCTTGGCGGGGTAAACCGCGCCGACGTAGGAGAGGGCGATGGCGATGACGGTGACGATCAGGAAATCGAGCGCTTTCATTTCGATGGGCAGCGCTTCGAGGAAGTAGATGTCAGAGGGTAGCGCGATCCACTTGTAATGCAACTGGCCGAGACACACCAGAAACCCGATGGTTACGCCGAGCAGGCTGCCGAAAATCCCGACGATCAGACCCTGCGCGCTGAAAATACGGGCGATATCGCGGTCGCGCGCGCCCATCGCTTTCAGAATGCCGATGTCGCGGCGCTTCTCCATCGCGACCATGATGAGCGTCGAGAGTATATTGAAGGCGGCGACGAGAATCACCAGCGAGAGAATGATCGTCCACATCCACTTTTCGATCTTCATCCACGAAAAAAGCGTGCGCCGCAGCTCAAACCAGGTTTGAGCATAGAACGGATCGCTGAACTTATCTTCGAGCTGGTACTTGACCGCCTCAGCCTGCCACATGTCGTCGAGCTTGATTTCGAGACCGTCCACCTTGTCGCCGCGCAGGAACAGCTGTTGCGCGATGCCGAGATCGATGTAGCCGAGCAAATCGTCGAACTCAAAGAGGCCGGTCTGAAAGATCCCCGTCAGGACGAACTGTTTGACCGCGGGCGCGGAGAACGTGGTCGTCATGCCCGCCGGCGAAAAGACCACGACCGTGTCGCCGACGTCCGCGCCGATGCGCTCGGCGAGAAACCGGCCGAGCACGAGTCCGGGGATGCCGTCGCGCGCGAGTGTCAGCTGACCGGAAATCACGTGCCGCGAAATATCGCTCACGGTGTTCAGACTCGCGAGATCGACGCCGCGAATCATCACACCGTCGGCCTGATCACCGAGGCGGACCATCCCCTTTTCATAGATATACGGCGAGACGCCCGTGATGTGCTCGAGCGCGCGCGCGATCTGCGCCGCTTCCCGCCACGCGGGAACTCCCTTGTTATCGTAGGTCGTGAGCCGCAGATGCGCGTCGGCGCCGAGAATGCGCGCGCGGACTTCGGTCTCGAAGCCGTTCATCACGGAGAGCACGATAATCAGCGCGGCCACGCCCAGCGTCACACCGCCCACGGACAGATAGGTGATGAGCGAGATGAACCCACCGTGGGAGCGGGAACGCAGGTAACGCAGAGCGATGAAGAAGCTGGATGTCAAATGTCTCGCAATCGAAGTTGGCTCGCATTCTTGCCATCTGGCTCGGTTGAAAAATCCCAGGCGATGTCTTCGAGTTCCAAAGTGCCCTTAGCTATTTTCGAGACAGAGGCTGTGAACTTGTCGAAGAGAATTATGCGCCAGCCTTGCTCCGTGAGGCCTTGCAGGAAGAAGGGAGACTCGCACTTTCTCTTGAATTTCGGGATACGCTCTTCAGGAAGCAATATATATCGTCTTGTCTTTGCTGGAAGGTGTGAACCGCGTTCAACAGCAGATGTTATACTCGTTGAGTATTCAACCTCAAACGCGAACTGAATGGTGCCGCGCTTCACCCACAACACATCCATATCAAGAATTGATCTGAGTTGTTCTCCTGAAAACTTAAACTCTGATTTGGGGTCAAGACTAACTAGCTTGTTCAGACGATTTCCGGATGGTGTTGATTCGCGCTGTTCATTTCGACCGATCCAGACTTTATACCCAAGATTTCCGCCGATCTCAGCCAGATTCCAAATCATCAAGGAGTGTTGCTTGATGCGGTCACTGAATCTCGGTTGAATTCGCCAGTCGCCGCCTTTCGATTCTGCCGCGTACTCCTTCAGGACATCACGGATACTCATGGCATCTGGCGTCAAACTATTCGGAAAGTCTTCGGCCACTCGTCGCCAGATGTCCGTGAATGTAACAGTCCGCTTGTCACTGAGTTCGCGAATGACGCTTTGTTCAACCCTCTCGCTAAGGGGGACCCCCTTCTTTTGAACGCTTTCTGGGTGCTTGAACCACCATGCTTTGCCTTCCTGACCGCCAATCTTCACATCAACGAGAACCAACTCTTCTCCTTCATGATTCTTTAGTACAGTATTGACATCAAGCCCGGGATACAGTTCTTGGAAAAAGCCCTCTCGCGACAAGAGCGGATCGATGAAGTTGATAATAATCGTGTATGGGGTTGGTTCCCATCTTTCGGCGAGGACATGAAGCACGCCATCCATCACGACTCTGTCAAAGCGCTTTTCGTCCCAAGCACTTAACTTGCTAGTTGGGTCATGAATAGGTTTCGAGAATCTCAGATAGAAATCACCCGTAGCTGATCCAAAGGGTTGCAAGAGGCTTTTCGCCGAAGTTACTGCCGTTGGCTGATGATGGATCTTCTCAAAGTCAAATTTCCGTCGAACAGCGGCCCGAATAGTCGCGTTTCTGACTCGAAATGTCGGATTGTGAAATGTAATAGTAGTATGTGCTCCCGGGCGCAGGCATTCGTAGAGTTCACCCAGCGTCGACGACAGCATTCCCTCATAGTACTCGAAGCTCTTGTTTTGTCGCGGATTTTCAACTACCTCCTCATCGCACAGGGACTTGAGATACTCTCCATTGAAGCCCAACCACTTCGCCCACATGAAACTCAGTTCGCCATACTGGATGGAAGCCGCGTAGGGAGGATCAGTGAAACAAAAATCAGCAAATCCAGCGCCCCCGAATTCCTGACGAAGGGCTCTCAACGTAGGAAGTGCAGAACCATTGATCAGTACTACATCAGCGCGATCCTTCAATAGCTGATCAATTGAATTGCCAAAGCGAACAGGTGATTTGAACGTGATAGACGATTCTTCTTTGGCGTTCATGATCCCTTGGTGCCCAAGAAAGGCGCTCTTGTACTTTCGCCAAACCGGCTGCTCCATGAAGCGAGTAGTATGCCAGTACGAGTGCTGTGTCCAGCCGGGACTACTAAAGAATGTGTAGTGATTTGTATCGGCCGGATTGCCGACAGGCATCATCCGGGTACAATTGTGTACCATAGAAGAGAAAGTAATCTTGAGAAACCGCCGTAAAAGATCGTCCTTCTCGCGTTCAATTTGGCGCATCAAGACCGCTAGGCAGTACAAATTGCGTGATGTAAACAAGTTCGATATCGACTCAAACCTTTGCTTCTCCTTGAATGGCGATCCGTCAGGATAATACAATTTATCGTCGGGATACCATAGATTCTTGGCCGCCAGGAGAGCTTCGCATCCCTCGATTAGTTCCACGTCCGCTTTAGTGAGCTTTTTCCCTTTGATCTCGCGTTCGTTGCAGTGCGGACATTCATACCTAACAAGCTGGGGTTTCCCTTCGTTCCAGATGTAACATGCAGCCGGTATTACCTCTTGGCACTTCCGACACACAGTCATGTACAAAGATTCAATGTCACGAGCAACTGCGCGCTCAACTTTGGCGAAAGCGGTCTTGAGACCCTCAAGACTAGTGTCCCTAAGGGTCAGATCGACAATTTCTACTGCCACCGGATTCAGATCAATTCCAATTGCTTTCCGTCCTCGTCGCGCTGCCTCAATCACAGTTACACCACTACCCATGAATGGATCAATTACGATTCCGCCCACAGGGCAATACGATTCTATCCACTCGCCAACAACATTCCATGTCTTGCGGGCCCAGTACTTATGCCAGTTATACATCGAGGTGTGAGCCTGCGGCGGAATCTGAAACTCGATGTGTTTCTTTTCGGGTTGTAACATGACTAAGATCTCATTTGCGGAAAGAGGATGACTTCGCGGATGGAGGTTTGATCGGTGAGTAGCATGGTTAGCCTGTCCACGCCGATGCCCATGCCGCCGGTGGGGGGCATGCCGTACTCTAAGGCGCGGAGAAAATCCTCGTCAACGGGCTGCGTCTCTTCGTCACCGGCCTCTTTCAAGGCGCGCTGAGCTTCGAAGCGCGCGCGCTGATCGAGGGGATCATTCAACTCGCTGAAGGCATTGCCCAACTCGAAGCCGAGCGCGAACGGCTGAAAGCGCTCGACGAGGCGCGGATCGTCGCGATGCTGCTTCGCCAGCGGGGAGAGTGACAGCGGATAATCATAGATCATTGTCGGCTCGATCAGCGTCGGGCGAACGTGTGTCTTCATCAGCTCATCGAGGATCTTGCCCTCCCCCATGTCCTTCGTGACTTCGATGTGATGATGTTTCGCAATCGCTACGAGTTGTGAAAGCTCGATACCGAGCAGATCCTGACCGGTGAGCTCCGTCAGCAAATCGTAGAAGCGGACGCGGCGGAAGGGTTTTCCGAAGTCGATGGTCTGGCCTTGGTAAGTGACGGGGATGCTCTCCGCCCCCCCTTCAATCCCCCCAGAAACTGGGGGGGGACCCGAATGCGCGGCACGCACGACGAAGCGAAAGAGTGCTTCGGCGAGGTCCATGATCTCGTTGAAATCCGCATAGGCCTGATAGAACTCGAGCATGGTGAACTCGGGATTGTGGTAGCGGTCCATGCCCTCGTTGCGGAAGTCCTTACTGATTTCATACACGCGCTCGAAACCGCCGACGAGCAGTCGCTTCAGATAAAGTTCGTCGGCAATGCGCAGAAAGAAGTTGCGGTCGAGCGCATTGTAGAACGTGGTGAACGGCTTGGCGAGCGCGCCGCCGTAAAGCGGCTGTAACACCGGAGTCTCGACTTCGAGATAGCCGCGCTCATCGAGGAAGCTGCGCATCGCGGTGATGATCCGCGCGCGCACTCTGAAGATCGAGCGGACTTCGGGATTCACGGCGAGATCAACGTAACGCTGGCGATAGCGCGCTTCCTTGTCCGTGAAGGCGTCATAGACCTCGCCCTCACGCTCCTTGACCACCGGCAGTGGCCGCAAACTTTTCGACAACAACTCGAAGGACGCCGCGCGCAGCGAGGGTTCATTCGTGCGCGTGCGGAAGGCGGTGCCATGGAAGCCCACGAAGTCGCCGAGATCGAGCTGCTTGAAAATGGCATACGCTTCCGCGCCGACGCGATCGCGCTGGACATAGATTTGCATTTCGCCGCGTTCATCGCGCAGATGACAAAATGCGGCCTTGCCCATGATGCGCATGGTCAGAATGCGGCCGGCGACGGCGAACTTGCGGCCTTCGCCCTCGGCGGATTCCAGTTTCGCGTCAAAGTCCGCGAGCAGGTCGGCGAGCGGCGTGTCCCTGGCGAATGAGTAAGGGTAGGGTTCAACGCCGCGCGCGCGGAAGTCGGCGACTTTGTCGCGGCGCTGGCGGAGGATTTCGTTGAGATCGTCGAGAGACATGAAGAGAAATTGAAGATCGAAAATTGAAAATCGAAATGTCCGAAAGCACGGAGATGCCGACACCCGCCGCTGATCCCCCCTTGAAAGGGGGGATGGGGTGCGAGAACACCGTGCCAACTCACGAGGTTGACATATGTTCAAACAACGGGCATAATATACGGAATATGGAGGAAATGTGAAACTGACGGAAGGGAAGGGGTGTGGGAAGGAATCGCTGCGTGGCGACAGAACCCGACCCCATCTAACTTCCCCAGAAACTGGGGAAGGAGCCGAGGCGGATTCCGGGCACCTGCGGACGGGTACCTCGGCGAGAAAGATATCGGCAGGGAAGGAATCGCGGCTCGGCGACAGAACCCGACCCCATCTAACTTCCCCAGAAACTGGGGAAGGAGCCGAGGCGGATTCCGGGCACCTGCGGACGGGTACCTCGGCGAGAAAAATATCGGCAGGGAAGGAATCGCTGCTCGGCGACAGAACCCGACCCCATCTAACTTCCCCAGAAACTGGGGAAGGAGCCGAGGCGGATTCCGGGCACCTGCGGACGGGTACCTCGGCGAGAAAGATTCCGGCAGGGAAGGAATCGCTGCTCGGCGACAGAACCCGACCCCATCTAACTTCCCCAGAAACTGGGGAAGGAGCCGAAGCGCAGGGTGTCAGCCGACGGTGAAGAAGTAGGTGATTTTGGCGCGGAGGGTACGCGCGCCGGGAGTGTCGTACGTGAGCGGACGGACGGTGCGGTCGGCCTCATCATAGACAAGATAGCACCAACTGCCGGGACGCCAGTTCCACGCATAGAGCAGATTGGTGAGCAGGAGGTCGCTGTCGTTCAGGAATTGGACCGTCGCGCGGAACGACATGTCCAAGGTCGGCGACCAACGCGCGTTCAGGCGCCAGATGTGATAATCGGTCAAGGCGCCGTCCCGAATGTCGATGACGTCGATAAAGCGGGAGAAATTGCTGGCGAGGGTCGCTTCGAGATTGCCGCGCGGTTTGGCCACGATGTTCGCGTTGATGTCGTACGCTTTGCCCTCGCGGAAGGTGTTGTGACCGGTGTACACGTGGAGTTCGACGGGGCGGCGATTGTCGGAATCGAACCAGAGCCATTGCCCGTTACCGGGGTGAACGTTGATGTCGAAGTTGCCGAAGTTGTCGTGAGAGCTGCCCGCGTCGTCGTACTTGCGGCGGGTGTATTTGCCGACGGAGGCACCAAAGCCGAGCCAGTTCTGGCCGCGCGTCTTCTGGTAAAACCCGAGATTGGCCTCGCCCTGATCGAACTTGCCGTTGGTGAGGGCGTTGTGAAACGTGCTGAGGTCGAAGCCGATGGACTCGAGGAAGAAATGCTTCGGATAATATTCGCGACCGATCCACAGCGTCTGCTGAAAAACATTGGAATAAGAACTCCAGCCCAGATCATTAATCGCGAAATCCGGGCCGCGATAGAAGGAGCTGACGTACGAATTGACGTAGCGATGACCGAGACTTTGGCGGTACTGGAGCATGAACGGCTCGGTGTTGTCACCGCGGCGATCGACATAGGCGCCGGAGACGTTGACGGAATTGTCGGCCGTCCACTTGTAGCGCGTTTCGGCTTCGACCGCGTTCGCATGGAAACCGGGCTCGGAGAGATGCGTGGCCGTGAGGCCGATGTTGCTCAGCTTGCCGACGTCCCAGAGCGCGCGCGCGGCCGCCGCATCCTGCAGCACGCCGCCGGCGCTGCGATTCTGGCCGGCGAGAATACTGAGCTTGCATCGGCCCGCGTGGCCATTCAGGCGCCCGCCGTAATCGGGATCGGCAATGCGGCGCGTGTAAAGCAGTTGAATCGGCGCCGTGTCGAAGAGTTCCTTGGCTTCGAGAAAGAACGGCCGTTTCTCCTGCAAATACACCGGATAGTCGCTGAGGTTGATGACCTCATTGTCGATATCGACCTGCGCGAAATCCGGCTGATAGGCGAGATCGACGGTCCAGGCCGCCGCGGGAACCAGCTTGGCGTACAGGCCGAGATTCTCCCACTCGTTTTGCGAATGCCAGTTGCCGGAGGATTCCGTTCCGGGGGGGATGGCCGCGGCATCCCAGCGACCGACCACGTGCGGGAGGAACTCGACGTGATTCGACGGAGCGATGTTGGCGAGACCGGAGAGCGTGCCCATTTCGCTGACGCGGAAATCGCGACTGCGCTCGACGCGCTGCCAGAACGAGCCTTCATGTTTGCGTTCGATTACGCGCGCGAAGTTGAGGCCCCAACCGTCGGCGCGCGGACCGCCGTGACGGATGCTCTGAAACGGAATACGGATTTCCGCGACCCAACCGGAATCGGTGCGGCCCACAGCGGATTGCCAGATGCAGTCCCAGGCGGCATCAAAGTAATTGTCATTGGAGACGGTGCCCTCGGATTGGACACCGGCGGCGGTCAGCGTGAAGAAATAGCAATTGCGGCGATCATGAAAGGTGTCGATGTAGAGATCGACGAAATCCGAGCGCGCACTATTGTCGCGGCGGGTGATCCGGCCGCTGATGCTGTCGGGACGGGCATCGAGGCAAAGATAGCCGAAATACAGGGCGTCCTTGTCATACGCGGCATAGACGCGAGTGGGAAACGAGGGCGGCGCATCTTCCGTCGGATTGCGCTGGATAAAGCGGTCGGCGACGCCGCACCGGAGCCACGCGGATTCGAGCACGCCGTCGATTTGCAGTCCGGTTTGAGGGGTGATGTTCAGTGTCCCGGCCGTGCAAGTTGAGACGCACACGAGGAGGCTGAGGCAAAGACAACGAAGCAATGTGCGCATGGGAATCCTTGCGAGTGCAACTCACCGACCGACAGCCAATTCATTTATGAGAAGCCGTTGATGACCGCGGCAAACTCGGGCGAACGGGTGAAGGCATCCATCGACAGCACCGGCGCCGGGACGCGATCCTCACGGAGCAGGAGCTGCCACCAGCTGGAGTCCTGCCACTCCGCGAGTTTATATCCGGAACGCCGGAACGTGCCGACGTGCGTGAAGCCGAGGCGCTTGTGAAATTCGATGCTGGGGAGATTGCGAATCTCAATCACCGCCACGGCGGTACAGTAGCCCTGTGCGCGGAGGAGGTTGATGAGGGTCCGATAGATTGCCTTGCCGTGGCCGCCGCGCCGATAGCCGTCCTTGACCTCGACCGTGGTCTCGATGGTCCACTGGTAGGCGGCGCGGGAGCGGAACAGCCCGCCGTAGGCATAGCTGATGAGCTCGCCGTCGCGATCATCCACCAGCCACGGAGCCACGGTCAGACCTTTGATAATCCGGTCGCGGAACTCGTCGAGAGTGGGGACGACATATTCAAAGGTCGCGGCGGTCTCGTGAACAATCGGAGCGTAGATGCCCAGCATTTGTTGCGCGTCGGCAGGAGTGGCGAGACGGAGCATGGAAGAACATCCCAAATTCAAAATTCAAAATCGAAAGCAAGAGAGTGGGTACCGCTGCGGCATCGCATGAGCGGGGGGGAAAGGCGGCAGCCGAGCGGGGCACGTCAAGCCTCAAGAGACGTGCCGCCGCAAGCAGGCGGATTCCGGCAGGGAAGGAATCCCTGCTCGGGGGGGAAGAGGAATCAAGAACCCCCCTGTGGCCCCCCTTAGAAGGGGGGACGGGGTGCGGACAGGATGCGGCTTGATTCGAACTCGTTTGGCCGAGCGGGATTCCGGCAGGGAAGGAATCCCTGCTCGGGGGGAAAGGCGTTGGTCGAGCGGATGCGCGAAGACGCGCACCCCCCCGGCCCCCCACAGGATGTGGGGGGAGAGCGGAGGCCGATTCAGACGAAGACGCGGGGGACGCGGCCGGTCAGGTAGATGGGGAGTTCGTAGGGAATGAAGCCGCCATGACGACAGAGCTCCCAGAGCGGGATTTCGGCTTCGAGTTGTTTGCCCCAGACGACAACCTCCGCGCCGACCGGATAGCGGTCCTCGCCGAGGTTGACCATGAACTGATCCATGCAGATGGCACCGACGATCGGGTAACGCCGGCCGCCAATCAGGACTTGCGACTTTCCGGTCAAACTGCGCGGGAAGCCGTCGCCGTAACCGACGGGGACTGTGGCAACCCACGAATCGCACGGCGCGTGCCAGAGGTGACCGTAGCTCACGCCCTCGCCGGCGCGAACGCGCTTCAGGTAAACGATCTGGCTCACCAGCGAAAGGGCGGGCACCAGCGGCAGGAGCGGCTGCAGCGATTCACTGCCGTGCTGGCCGTACAGCCCGAGACCGGGGCGGATCAGCGAATAGTGCGACGCGGGAAAGCGGATCGCACCCGCGGAATTGGCAATGTGAATGAGTTCCGGCCGAATGCCGTGCGCGTCGGCCAGCTCGATGACCTGGCGAAAGCGCTCCAGCTGCAAGCGGGCGAAGGCGGGATCGTCCGCTTCGGCGGTGGCCAAATGCGAATAGAGACCGGTGAGCTCGATGTGCGAACTTCTCTTCGCTGCCACAAACAACTGCTCCGCCGTCCGCCAGTTCTGACCGATGCGGTTCATGCCCGTGTCGAGCTTGAGCTGCACACGCGCGCGGTTCCCGGACTCGCGGGCCGCGAGCTCGATGGCCTCGAGCTTGAACACAGAACTGGCGGTCAGATCGAGGTCGTATTCGATGAACAGCGCGATCTGACTGCCGACGATACCGCCGAGCACCAGCACGGGCAGCCGAATGCCGGCGCGACGCAGGGCGATGCCCTCCTCGACGAAGCCGACGCCGAAGCAATCCGCGCCGAGTTCGGCAAAGAGCTGAGCGCAGCGTAAGAGACCGTGGCCATACGCGTCGGCTTTGACCACGGCCAGCAGTTTCGAGCGCGGAGCGAGCGCACGAAACGCGCGGAAGTTGTGTTCGAGCGCGGCGGTCGAAATGCGCGCAAAGGTCGGGCGGTAGAGGCGGTTGCCGTCGTCCGCGATGACCTCGGAAAGGGAGATGGAGGAATGGTTCAAATTCGGAAGGGCGAAGATACGAAGGCGAAGAACTGATCGACCCCTGACTCCTCCGTGAACGGAGGGGGACCCGAGCGAGATTCCGGCAGGGAAGGAATCCCTGCTCGGCGGGGGGGGGAATCGGGGAACAAGAACCCCCCTGTGGTCCCCCCTTGGAAGGGGGGACGGGGTGCGGACAGGATGCGGCTTGATTCGAACTCGTTTGGCCGAGCGAGATTCCGGCAGGGAAGGAATCCCTGCTCGGCGGAAAGTGGGGAAGGAATCCCTGCTCGGGGGGGGGGGGAATCGGGGAACAAGAACCCCCCTGTGGTCCCCCCTTGGAAGGGGGGACGGGGTGCGGACAGGATGCGGCTTGATTCGAACTCGTTTGGCCGAGCGAGATTCCGGCAGGGAAGGAATCCCTGCTCGGTGGTGACTCTCCGATTCCGGGCATGTGAAGACACATGCCGCGGCGGAGCCAGCAAGATTCCGGCAGGGAAGGAATCCCTGCTCGGCGGGAAGTGGGGAAGGAATCCCTGCTCGGCGGAAAGGCGGTGGCCGAGCGGGGCACGTTAAGCCTCAAGAGACGTGCCGCCGCAAGCAATACCTGCTCGGGGAGGAAGAGGAGAGGGACCCGACGAACGAGTCCCCCTCGGTGCTCAGTGGATTGCGGAGGCGGACCCTACTTCAGCAGAACGACTTTGCGCGTTTCGACCGTGCCGCCGGCCTTCATCTGCAAGAGGTAGATGCCGCTGGTGACGCCGGCGGCATCCCAGGTGATCGCGTGCGCACCCGCGGACAGCACGCCGCCGTCGGTGAGCCTCGCGACTTCTTGACCGAGCAGGTTGTAGATCGACAGCTCGACGCGCGAAGCGGTGGAAAGCTCAAACGGAATCTGCGTCGAATTGTTGAATGGATTCGGGTACGGATCCGCCAGTGTGAACCGCGACGGAGCGGCGGCGGAGCGATCGCCGGCGGCACCCGACGTCTGCGCCGTGACCAGCACATCGTCGAGGAACCACTCGGTGGCGTAGGTGCCCGTATAGTGCCAGCCGAACCGAATGCTCTGACCGGCGAGGGCCGTGGCATCGATCTCGATCTGGTGCCAGTCCGAAGCCGCGGTGCTCAACTCCACGATCTCCGTCCAATTCGTGCCGTCCGCTGACCAGAGCACGCCGTGATATTCGTAGTACTGCGCGGTGACGTAGCAGTTCCGCTCCCAGAATGTGAACGAAACATCGGTGGCGCCGGCGGGAATCGCGAGCAGCGGAGTAATCAGCCAATCATCCTGATGTCCGCCGACCTGCTCGTCGTCATGCCAGACGGCATCTGAGCCACCGTGCGGGCCATAGTTGCAATCCGGAGCACCGCCGGACAGCACCTGCCAGCCGACGCCTTGCGCTTCGTCTTGCTGCGCGATCCAGTCGGTGAGCGGGAAGTTCTCGAAGGGCTCATTCAACAGCGTGATCTCGTTCCCGCCGCCGCCCTGATATTGCAAAGCTGCGAGCGCATTGATACGACCGTGACCGAATACGTTGTCACGCCCGGCAGCACCCAAGTCCACCGCCGTGGTCTGCAACGCTTGACGAACCTGATTCGCCGCCAGGCCATGCGCACGCAACAGCGCCGCCAACCCGGAGACATGCGGCGCGGCCATGGACGTGCCTTGCCAGAAACCGTAGTAATCACCCTGCTCATTGCGCAGCGTGGAGAGCACGCCGTCCACGTAGCCGTCCTGATTCAAATCCTGCTCGGTGTTGCCGCCGGGGGCCGTGACATCGAGGGCGGTGCCGCGATTGGAATAGGGCGCGATGGCATCGTCAAAACCCGTCGAGCCCACGGCGATGCACTGCTCGTAAGCGGCCGGATAAGAAACGTAGTCCGCGCCGTCATTGCCGGACGAGGCACAGATCACCACACCGGCATTTGTCGCCTGTGAAACCGCCGTACTGAGCGGCGGACCCGGATCGACCGGCGGTTCGTTGTTCTGAATCGGAAAACCAAGTGACAGATTCAGTACATGCGCGCCATGCGTACCGGCCCAGGCGATTCCGTCGGCGATCCAGCCCATCTCACCCGAGCCGTTGTCGCCCAACACGCGTAACGGCTGGAGTCTGCAAAGCGGAGCGACACCGGCGACGCCGATACTGTTATTGGTGGCCGCGAGAATGGTCCCGGCGGTGTGCATGCCGTGTGAGTCCACAAGATTAGGAGCCGACGGATCGTTATCGTTATCGACGAAATCGTACGGGCTGACGGTCTGAACGCCGGCAAAGTCCGCATGATCGAACTGCCAGCCCTGATCGGCGTCAGCGACGATGATGTCGGCGGAGCCGCGCGTAATGTCCCACGCCTGCTCCATGCCGATGCGCGTGTAGTGCCACTGATACGAGTAGAACGGGTCGTTGGGCGTGTAAAATGCCTGCGCGATGTAATTGAAATTCGCCCACTCGACGGTCGGCTGTGAACGGAAGAACTTCACGGCGTCGCTGACACTGGCCGCAGCGGGTAGGGTGATGCGATAGAAGTCAAGCAGTGCGGAATGATACTCCGGCTTGCCACCGATTTGTGCCGCGAGGTCGGAGATCGCCGAGCCAGTCAGCTCCTTGTGGAACTTGACCAGCACCTGAGCGGGACGGCAATCGTAATAGGGTTCGCCGGGACGAATCAAATCCAGCGGCTTGGCAATCGCCGTCAAGGCGGTCGCGAGGGATAGCATGAAAATTGGAACGAAGATTCTTCTCACGTTGCGCTCCTCAAGATGGAAGAAAAATTGAAAATTGAAAATTGAAAATTGAAATGGCCGAGTCCGACCCCGGCTGAGTTCCCCGGAAAGCGGGGAAGGACCCGAGGCGGATTCCGGCGGGTTGAAGACAACCCGCGCGGCGAGAAAGATTGAAAATTGAAAATTGAAATGGCCGAGTCCGATCTCGGCTAAGTTCCCCGGAAAGCGGGGAAGGACCCGAGGCGGATTCCGGCGGGTTGAAGACAACCCGCGCGGCGAGGCGCTCCGATTCCGGCCGGGCGAGGACGCCCGGCTCGGCGGCGAAGACCTGCTACTCTTCCTCTTTGCCCGCCAGGCCGCGGCTGCGCGCGAATTTGCCCTGCGCACCGTGGAGCAGGAACTCGCGGACGAACATGTCGAGATCGCCGTCCATCACCTTGTCGATGCTCGAGGTCTCGTAGTTCGTGCGATGGTCCTTGACCATCTGGTACGGCTGGAACACGTACGAACGAATCTGATGACCCCAGGCAATGTCCGCCTTGCTGCTCTCGATCTTGTCGTTCTTCGCGCGCTGTTCGTCAAGAAAACGCTGATAGAGCCGCGCGCGCAAGACCTTCATGGCGCTGTCACGGTTGCGATGCTGCGAACGCTCGGTCTGACAGGTGACGACGATGCCGGAAGCCAGGTGCGTCAGGCGAATCGCGGATTCGGTCTTGTTGACGTGCTGACCGCCGGCACCGGAGGCACGATAGGTGTCCACCTTCAAATCGTCCGGCTTGATCTCGATTTCGGGTACGTCATCCACTTCGGGATAGACGAACACCGAAACGAACGAAGTATGCCGCCGGGCGTTGGAATCGAACGGCGAAATCCGCACGAGCCGATGAACCCCGGTCTCTGCCTTGCAAAAACCGTACGCATACTCGCCGGAGACCTCAACCACCGCGCTTTCGATGCCCGCCTGTTCAGCGGGTTCGTAGTCGAGAACGTCGGCCTTCCAACCGCGGTGCTCGAACCAGCGCATGTACATGCGGAAGAGCATGCCCGCCCAGTCGCAGGACTCCGTACCGCCTTGTCCCGGATGAATATGCATGATCGCGCCGCGAGCATCGTCGCGCCCGGAGAGCATGGCCCGCAACTCGAGGTTGTCATAGCTCTCGACATAGCGCTTGAATTCGCCGGCGAGTTCGCTCTCGGGGAAATCGGCCCCGGACTCGGCGGCAAGTTCGGCCAGGGTGATGAGGTCATTGAGACCGCTCTCGACCTTGCGATACTCGGCAAGCCAGGCCCGTTCTTCCGAGACTTGCTTGAGCACCCGCTGGGCCTGAACCTGATCATCCCAAAAACCCTCACCGGCGGAGAGGGCTTCGAGTTTCGTTAACCGTTGTTCGCGAGTCGCGACGTCAAAGCGACCTCCGTAAATCCGAAAGCTTGGGGCGGTAGGCTTCGATCTGAAATTTGAGTTCGTCGAGGGTCATGGGGGGGGAACGTGAAAGGTGAAACTTGAAACGTGAACACCGATGCCGAGCGCACGCCCTGCGGCACTACCCAAGTTCGCGCCGCGCTTGGTTGTGAATGGGTGGCGCGCTGGGCGGTCAATACAACTTCTTGAGTTGCAGGCCGGGGAAGTAATGGTTGAAGATCTGCTCGTGGGACATGCCGGTCTTGGCCATGCGGGCGGCGCCGCACTGACAGAGGCCGACACCGTGACCCCAGCCCGCGCCATGGAACACGATCTCGACCGGAACGCCGAGGCTGTCGTGAATCACCTCGACCACGAAACAGGAACTCTCGAGCGCGCTGTCGCTCAAGGCGCGCCGAATCTTGAGCTCGCGCTTGAGATGCAGATTCTTGCGCGAACCGAGAATCTCGATTTCGATCAGCCGGCCGGAATGCCCGCGCTGCAGCGGCACGATATCATAGAGCGTGCCGATGTCCTCGCCGGTCTTCTCGCGGATGATGCGCTCGAGTTCCGGGCGCGAGTACGAGACTTCCCAGCGGAAATGGCGACGGCCATAATCACTCGACACCGGAATGTCGGTGCCCGTGAGATTGCAATAGACATCGGGCTCGGAAAAGATCCAGGCGCGCGCGCCCGCTTCGGTGGTCAGATCGGGCAAGGCCACGCCGGGCGGACCGCAATAGAGGCCCTCGGTGTTGCACATGGACGGCGTCATCCAGGTCAAGTTCGCATCTTCGGTATGCCCGCCGCAGACCGCGCTGTAATGCGTATCCACTAGTTCGCCGTGCTTCGTCAAGACCACGCCCTTGGTTTCATCCACGGCCTCGTTGGTGCGCTCGTCTTCGTGCGTCAGCCCGCTGTAAACCTGACAGTGAACATGGGCACAGAGTTCGAAGGGATCGTTCAGATGCTTGATCGACTTCTGCGCCATGACGACGGAACGCGAGACGATGGCCTGCGCCATCAACGCTTCGCGGGGAAAGCCGGCGGGCATCTCGGCGGGCACGACGCCGTGCAGATAGACATCCATCGGAATCTCGTTCAGCGCGGCAATCTGGCCCTGATGATCGAGATAGACTTCGAGATTGCCCGCGTAGTTGCGATTCTCGGTCTTCTCCCACTTGAAGCCGGTGCCGGTGAGCACGCCGAAGATCGTCACATAGGCCGAGTTGTCGAGCGGAATCAGGCGGAAGCCCTCGTCCACCGCATAGGTCTCGTTCAGGTCGGAATCAAAAAACTCGATGCGGCCGCGGGAGCGGCGAAATTCCTCGCGCACGATGCGCGGCGCGAACTCGTCGGTCAGCGAATCGAGCAGGTGCTGCGCATCGCTCTCGATCTTGAAATTGCCGGCCTGCACGCGATAAAGCGTATTGTCGCCGGCGACGTTCTGATCGAACTCGATGGCCCCGCCGACCTGCCGCACGGCGGCCGGGATGCCGCGCTGCTCGAACGACTCCGCAAGCTGCATGGCCTCGGTCTGTGTCTGATAGGAGGCGACGAGCACGCTGAAGAGGAATTGCGCGGAGACGGCCTCGTCGATGCGGGCGCGCCAGCGAATCGGCGATTGGCCGCTCTGTCGCAACGCGGTACCGTCGAGATGTTCGATGCGATAGAGGCCGTGCATCTGAAACGTGAGCTTCTCGTAATTCTCCAGAAGCCCGACACGGACTTTAAGCGGATGGGAGCGAATGGTGGGAGCCATGTTCGTAGAGTTGCTGTCCGCGAGTGGCGGGCTGGAACTGTCGTCGTCTGCTGCCGCGCGCGGGACCGGGAGTAGGCTCCAGACCGCGAGCAATACGATCCACACGCGGAGACGAATCACGCGGGCGACGCTGGGATGGAGGCGGGCCATTCGCGCAGACACAAGTCGTGCGCGGAGGCCGCGAAGATAAGAGCTTCTGTAACCGGCAACAAGAGCGAGACGCGCGATTCGGTCGCGTTCATGGCGGCGACCAGTTCAAGATAAGACGAGAGCTTCCGCTGCACGGCGCCGGCAAGGTCGGTCGCGCCGCCGACGCCGGGACCGAGCAGGCTGACAAGCGCGAGCGGTTCGTGCGCGACCTCCGGCTCCGCCGCCGGCAGGATCGCGCTCGTTGCGGGGTTCATCACGAGCAGGCCCTTGCCACCGGATTGCGAGGCCAGCAACGGCGAATGACCCTGCGCACGCAACTCGATCAGGGCGGCGACGAATTCGCGCGTGGAGTCGAAGGTGCGGCAAATCACGTGCTCCGCGACGACCACGGCGGTCAGCGAGCGCCGGCCGAGGGGACGGTCGGTGATGATCGTCCCCGCGACGCCGGTCTTGGAGTTGCCGATGGCGAGCCGCGCGTGATACTCGGCGGCCATCTCGACGGCGGGAAGCTGAATGATCTTCGCGCCACAACCCATCAATTCGAGCGACTCTTCATAGCTCAGCCGCTCGATGACTTTGGCCAGCGGGATCAGCTTCGGGTCCGCGGAGTGAACGCCGTCCACGTCCTTCATGAACTCGATGCGTTCGGCACCCAGTGCAATTCCGAGGCCAACCGCTGTCGCGTCGGTGCCGCCGCGACCGAGGGTGGAAATATTCTTGTCGGTCGTGATCCCCTGATAGCCCGCGATCACGGGGATGCGCCCCTGATCGAGAATCTCGCGGACACGCTGCGCGCGGATCTCGACGATCTTGGCGGCGGTGTGGACGGTATCGGTGATGATGCCCGCTTGTGCGCCGGTGAGCGAGACCGCGATATCGGGTTCGAGCGCATTCAGCGCGAGCGCGAGCATGGCAATCGAGACGCGCTCGCCGACGGAAAGCAGCACGTCCAATTCGCGGCCCGCGGGAGCGTTGTTCACGCTCTTGGCCATGCCGAGATAGCGGTCGGTCGTATCGCCCATCGCGGAGACGACGATCACAAGTTGCGTGCCGGCGCGATGCCGCTCATGGATGAGCCGTGCGACCTGCTGCAGATCAGCGGCGGTGGCTAAGGCTTTGCCGCCGTATTTTTGGATGACCAACAAAGAAGGTATGAATGATGAGGTATGAACTATGAAGCCGATTCCGGGCGGGTAACGCGGTTGATGAGACCAGATCGCGCACGGCTGTGCGGCGCTTGTTGCCCAAAGGCGCTGGCCGAGCCGGGCGTCCCCGCGCGGCCGGAATCTGAGGCATTTGATGCCGATTGAAGCACAACGGAGTTTGACTGCCGTCAATTCCGGCGGGGACACAGTCCCCGCTCGGCGGATACTGGTCGTTCACTGCGGTCAGGATGACCGTGAAATGATCGCGAGTGTTCCGATGGGGCACAGGGAGACATGTGCCGCCACGGGAACGCTATTGCTACCACGGCAAGGCGGGAGCCGGAAGGGAGCGCACGAGGTGACGAACCACGTAGAGCGGAAGCGCGAGCCAGTGGACGGTTTCCTTTACCACGTGAATCGTGGTGGAGCCGCAGGTGCGGCAGAAGTCGCCGACGGCACTGCAGGCCGCGCCGATCTGACCGGGCAGGTCGATGGCGTGCAGACCCGCCGCCGTCGCATCGGCCATGCTCTGCGGTGCGAGCGCAACGGCCAGCACCGAGACCGAACCGAGGCGACCGATCACATCCACCGTCGCGTTCCAGCCGGAGGCCGGCGTCGAGGTACCCGGAGCGGTCTCCTCGATGCGGGCCAGCGGCGCGCGATCCGCCGCCGGGAAGTTGTCCGATGAACTGGCGTTGACGCTGAGCGTCAACGCGAGCAGCAGGAACAGAGCGGGAAAGGCGAGGTGTCTGAGCATGGTTGTTACTCCGGGAAAGGCTGAAAAGGCCAGAAAGCTAAAACCCGATCCGAAAGAATCCCGACCCCATCTAACTTCCCCAGAAACTGGGGAAGGACCCGATGCTGATTCCGGGCACGTGAAGTCGGCGGACACGTGCCTCGGCGAAATCGGTTACTTCAGTAGCATCAGCTTGCGGGTGAAGGAGGCCGACGGGGTGCTCAGGCGATAGAGATAGATACCTGAGGCCAGACCTGCCACAGCGAAATCGTAATGTTGAATGCCGGCGGGCTGCAACCCGCTGACGAGCGTGGCAATCCGCGCGCCGTTCACATTATAGAGGGTCAGCTCGATCGGCGCGGAGGCCGGCAGCGCGTAGTCGATGCGCGTGCGTGCGTTGAACGGATTCGGATAGTTGCCGAGCAGGGCAAATTGTGTCGGCATTTTTACACCCGATTCGGCGGCACTCACGGCGAGGCCGGAACCGACGAGGCGCACCGGGCCGGGATCGGTCACGGAGTTGCTGTGAATCACCAGCGTGTCGATGTACGTGCCGACTTGCTGCGGCGCGAAGACGATCGGTGTCTCCAGATGTGCGCCGGGCGCGAGATCAAGCGGAAACTGAAGCGACGTATGAAAGTCTGGTGGAAACTCCAGCGCGGTGAGCGTGGCGGGGACACCGCCGATATTCAAAATGTTCAGCGTGCGCGAGGTGCTGTCGCCGAGATGCACGCCGCCAAAGGTGATCGACGGACGATCGACGGCGATGTGCGGCAGGTAAACCGTCTTCAAGAGCCACAGATTCCAGCCGAGCGAGCCGAACGAACGCGTGGCGCCCGCAAACGCAAAGCCGTGGTCGCTCGTGGGCACGATGACGGCGCCGGCTTCGTCGTCGGTACCGCCAAAGTATGTCGTTTGCGGCTGCTCACCGAGGAAGTCCGTGGCGACGATCCAGAGCTGGAAGTTGCCGTCGTTGTTGTCCTCGCGCTTGCCCGCGAGCAGATAGCCCGTCGGAGTTTCGACAACGGACGTGCATTGATCCCAGTAAGCGCCGCCGTAAGTGTGGCTCCACAAGCTATCGCCGTCGGCACTGAGTTTCAAGAGCCAATAATCGAAGTCACCCTGCCCGAACGACTGCGTCCAGCCGGCGAGTAGATAGCCGCCGTCGGAAGTCTGAATCGCGGAGGTGCAACGATCGTCGTAGGGGCCGCCGTAGGTGCGCCGCCAGGCAACGGTGCTGTTCGCATTGAATCGCAACAGCATGAAGTCGGCATCAGTAGAATCGGCGGCATGATAGCTGCCTGCGGCCATTAACTCATCGTTGTCGAGATCAAATAGCGCGATGAATTCGCTGCCGCGACCGCCAGTGGTCGTCCACGACCAGGTCGTGTGCCCGGTTGGCGCAAATCGCAGGGCCTCCAGAAATGTGTGCTCCGTATTGCTTGTGCTGTATCCGACCAGAATCTCCGGCCCGTGCGTCGGAGCGAGGCAGGTGTAAACGTCGTCGGGACCGAAGTCCTCCACATAAGGCCACACCACGTCACCGACCGAATCGACTTTGAACAAATAGGCGTCGTCGCCTGAATTGAATTCGGACCCCGTGCTCCCGGCGAGATAGAAGCTGCCCCCGGAGGCAAGCATGCTTGTGCAAATATCGAGCGAATCGCCGCCGTAGGTTCGTGTCCAGAGTGTGTCGCCGTTCGCATCAACGCGCACCAACAGGAAATCCGAGACGCGTTCGCCGTAGTCGTAGTTCCCCGCCAGCGCATAGCCGCCGTCCGCGGTCTGCACCGCGGCGACGCAACGCTGATTGTGCTCACCGCCGTACACACGACTCCAGACGCTGTCGGGAAGCTGAGCGTAGACGAGGGCGGGGAGGAGGAAGAAGGCGACGTAAAGCAAGACTTGAAACGTGAAACTTGAGAGAAGCAAGGCTCAATGGCCAAAATCCGATTCCGGGCATGTGGAGACACCTGCCGCGGCGAATTGGACAGCACCGGTGGAGACACCTGCCGCGGCGAAAAGCAGAGGTTGAGCCACATTCCGGCAGGGAAGGAATCCCTGCTCGGCGGAAGATGCCGATTCCGGGCAGGTGGAGACACCTGCCTCGGCGAAAAGCAGTGGTTGAGCAACATTCCGGCAGGGAAGGAATCCCTGCTCGGCGGAAGCTGCCGATTCCGGGCATGTGAAGACACCTGCCGCGGCGAAAAGCAGTGGTTGAGCAACATTCCGGCAGGGAAGGAATCCCTGCTCGGCGGAAGCTGCCGATTCCGGGCAGGTGGAGACACATGCCGCGGCGGATTAAGAACTTGAAACGTGAAACTTGAAACCTGAATGCGGACAACTACGAAATGATCGGTTGGGGTCCCATTGTCTGCCAATGAAGCAAAGCGAAATCACAGTGCCAGCACATCCGTCATCGAATACAATCCCGCGTTCCTCCCCGAGATCCATGTCGCCGCTCTGAGCGCGCCCGCCGCAAACACCGTGCGCGTGTCGGCGCGATGAACGATCTCCAGCCGCTCGCCGGGGCCGCCGAAGATCAGGCGGTGCTCGCCGATCACGTCGCCCATCCGCAGCGACGCGATCTCCGTGGGTTCGTGAACGGCGGCATGAATCGCATCCGCGATCTTGAGGGCAGTGCCGGACGGCATGTCCTGCTTGGCCGTGTGATGAATCTCGGTGATGTAGCGCTTGTAATCCGGCAATGCTTTCGCCGCCTGCGCAGCAAGCGACATCAACACACTCATCCCGGCGGACATGTTGGCCGCGTGCAGGACCGCGATTTCTTTCGCCGCGCGCTCGAAGGCCGGGGCCGGATCGACGGCGAAGCCGGTGACGCCGCTGACATAGGCACAGTTGCGCTTCATCGCGAGACCGAGATGAACGGCCAGCGCAGGCGGCGAGGAAAAATCAATCACCACTTGTACGTCGCCAGGAAGGTCGTGCGGGACGGCTTCAATCAGATGGTCCTCGACCCGCTCGCCGACGCGCGCGAGGTCGTACGCATGCGTGATGCGCAGATCATGCCGGGTCGCCGCGAGCTTGAGCAACTCGCGGCCCATGCGCCCGGAGGCGCCGAAGAGGGAGGCGGAAATCAAAACTTGAAACGTGAAATTTGAAACGTGAAAGAAGAAATGCAGAACAACTCAATGCCGGCCCGGAAGCCCCCGTTGTTCCACCGCACGACGGGGGTGAGCCGAGGCCGATTCCGGGCAGGTGCAGACACCGGCCGCGGCGGGGACTCCGTTACGAGTGGATCGGCTCGAAAAGGTGGTTGTAGGCGCGCATGGCCTTGCCGATGGCGTCACGAGTGTCGGCCTTCACGGGGACCATTGGCAACCGCAACTCATTCGAGATTTTGCCTTCCATCCAGAGCGCACACTTGACCGGAGCAGGATTGGTCTCGAGGAACATCACCTTCGCCAGCGGGGTGATGCGGCGATGCAGCTCCAGCGCGCGCGTGGGGTTGTCCCGCCAGAAGCAATCCACCATTTCGATGAGTGGTTCGGGCGCGACATTGGCCACCACCGAGACGATGCCTTCGCCGCCGACCGATAAGATCGGCAGTGTCAGACTGTCGTCTCCGGCCAACACATTCATGCGACCCTCCACCAGCCGACAGACTTCACTGATCTGATCGAGATTCCCGCAGGCTTCCTTGATCGCATCCACGTTCGGCATGTCCGCGAGCCGCTCGACGGTCTCGGGCAGCATGTTGACGCTCGTGCGTCCGGGGACATTGTAGAGAATCAGCGGGAGTTCAGTACTCTCCGCCACGGCCTTGAAATGGCGGTAGAGACCTTCCTGCGTCGGTTTGTTGTAATACGGCGTGATGACCATCGCACCGCTGGCGCCAAGCGCTCCGGCTTCACGGACGAATTCAATGGTTTGAGCCGTGTTGTTGGTGCCGCAGCCCGGAGCGACGCTCACATCTCCGGCCGCCTCGACACAGAGTTGAATTACGCGACGTCGTTCCTCGATCGTCAAGGTGCTGGCCTCGCCCGTGGTGCCGAGCGGGATGAAGCCGGCAACGCCGCGATCCACAAGGTCCTCGACGAGGCGCTGGAACGCAAGCTCATCGAGCTTGTGGTCTTTGAAGGGGGTGACCAGGGCAACCCAGACCCCTGAATAGAGATTCATAGTGCAGTTTCGTGATTTCGAAGGGCAGGCCGGAACTGGCGCTGGGGCCATTACCGGCCGATGATCCACCAATCTATAAATATAGCCCGCAAGTCACACAAAGTCAACGAAAATAGACCTCTATGATACCCGGCATTGTTGACTAACCAACTGTTACCACTGTGCTTACGTGAGGAGGCGGGGCGGCCGAAAACTGAAATCCCGGAGCTCACCGCGTGAAAGCTGACGTGCTGGGCTGTGGCTTGCACCCTGCCCGGCGAGGGCCGACCCTATGCCTTTGGATTGTCGGCAGAGTATCGCAGGTTGCGATCCGGCAACCGCCATGCAGGTTGCAAGGGTCCAACCTGTGGTCGAGTTTCAGGGCGAAAATGTCGATGTTTCGCCTCAAGAAAAGCGGCCAAGTGCCGATAATTGGAGTGTCGAGCGCCGGCCCGACACCCGTGGGCCGTCTCCGGCGTACTCCGCACCTCCTTCGCAAGTTGACGATTCCCAGTTAAGTACTCGCCTCACCCCGGAGACTCGAACCTATGGCAGAACCCACAATCCTGATTGTTGACGAACAACCGATGACGTTGGCCGATCTGGCCGAGAAGGCCTCAGCGCTGGGTAACTACCGGGTGCTCACCGAGTCGAATCCGAGTCTGGTCCTCGACCGGATTGAGGCCGACATGGTCGATCTGCTCGTTTGCGATATGAATCTTGCCACGGCTTCGGCACTCGAGCTGCTGGACAACGTAAAGCTCGCGCATCGGAATCTGCCGGTGGTGATCTACGCCGATCCGGAGACCGCGGACTATCTGCCGATGGCCATCCAGCGCGGCGCAACCAACGTCGTCACCGATCCGGCGAATCCGCAACAACTCGCGGCGGCGCTGCACTCGGCCATGCAGAGCGTGCGGCTGGTGGGCGAAGTCGAGAAACTGAAGCGACGATTGGGCGGCGATCATAAGCTGGGCGGTCTGATCGGCCGCTCGTCGGAAATGCACCGCGTGTTCGACGTGATTCGTGACGTAAGCGATGTGGATACCACGGTGTTGATTCGCGGTGAAACGGGCACCGGCAAGGAACTGGTCGCCCGGGCACTGCATTTTGAGGGGCCGCGCTCGAATAAGCCGTTTGTCAAAGTAAACTGCGCGGCACTGCCGGAAACGCTGCTCGAAAGCGAGCTGTTCGGCCACGAAAAGGGTGCGTTCACGGACGCGCGGCAGCAGCGGATCGGCAAGTTCGAGGTCGCGAACGGCGGCACAATCTTCCTCGACGAAATCGGCGATATCTCGCTCTCGACGCAAGTCAAACTGCTGAACGTGCTGCAGGATCGCGAGCTCGAACGACTGGGCAGCAACAAGCGGGTGCCGGTGAATATCCGCGTGATCACGGCCACCAACCGCGACCTCGAAGAGCTGATTCAGCAGGGGCGGTTCCGACTGGACCTCTACTACCGGTTGAACGTGGTGCCCGTCACGATTACGCCGCTGCGCGAACGCAAGGACGACATTCCGCTGCTCTGCGCGCACTTCGTCGATAAGATCGGCAGCCGCTTGAATCGCGGGACCTTTACGATTACCGACGAAGCGATGTCGCTGATCCTGCATCACAACTGGCCGGGCAATGTCCGCGAGTTGGAAAATGTGATCGAACGCGCGATCCTGGCGACCTCGGGAAATGTGATCGGAACCGACGTGCTGAGCTTCCTCGCGCCGCTGAGTTCGCCGGAGAACAATTTCGTGACCGGAGTCATGAACAAAGTAACCTTCCCCACCCCATTTAATCAGCCGAAGAACGATTCCGGAGATCTGATCGCGCCCGGTCCGCTTAAACAAGCGGTCAAGACGTTCGAGAAGATGTTTATCGAGAACGCGCTGCAAGCCTCGGGCGGGCATGTGATCCGCGCGGCGCGACTGTTGAAAATCGATCGCACGACGCTGTGGAAGAAGGCACGCGACTTGGGCATCAACATGCACGCGGAAGCCGAAGACATGTAGATTTCATGTCATGAGGTATGGCAAGATGAAGCAAGCGCCGGACCCGGGAGGGGTTCGGCGCTTCTGGCTCTGAAGGGATGTAGGATGAAGGCCGGTGTGATTGCCCGGGGGATTCGCTGAACGGGATTCCGGCGGGGACACAGTCCCCGCTCGGCGGAGGAACCCGACCCCATCTAACTTCCCCAGAAGCTGGGGAAGGAGCCGAGGCGGATTCCGGCAGGGTCTGGAGACCTCGCGCGGGGTGACTCTCCGATTCCGGGCGCGCGAGGGACGCACGCCTCGGCGAGGAAAAGCGGGGCACGTCAAGTCTCCAGAGACGTGCCGCTGCGGGGAAATGCGGAAAGGTCCGATCAGGACTACGGCGTGCGGAGGAAGTCCACGTTGCCGGGACCGCCCAATTCAGCGGGGATCATTAGCGAAAGCGTGTCGCCGTGTGCGCGGTAGCCGACGTACGCGATTTCGGGCTGCGGTAAGGTCTGGCCGCCCTGCATCTCGATGGATGCACGGATCGAGTCCGCATTGGCCAGACTCCAATGACCGCTGACCAATTCAGAATAGAAGGTTACGAACAGCGACGAGAAGCGCCAGTCGTCATACAGCGCGACGACCACGCTGTCATAGCCGATGGCCTCAGGATTCAGCGCGTCCCAGTTGCCGACCAATGCGGCAGGAGGGGGTTCCGGATCGTTATCGCTATCCTTGGAACAGCCGAGCAACAGGCAGACACCGCAGATCAGCAGGAGCGGAATGGTAGTCAGGAACTTCGTGTTCATGTGCGTGTAATGATGTTGGAGACAAAACAGGCGGAACCACGATGGCTCCGCCTGTCAGCTAACTCATATGCCCAGTCAGCGGCCGATGCATCCTACTTCGTCATGCTGACGATCAGGAATGGGCCTTCTTCGGTGGGAACGCGAATGTTGAGCTGGCTGTTGTTGTTCACTAACTCATACCAGTACGAGTAAACCTCGTTCACCGGCTGATCGTCCAGCACTGTGGCGTGGAAACGCAGTGAGTCCAAACCGGTGCCGGCGTTGACCTTAGTCCAACTGCCAGTTTCGCGACTTTCGAGCGTTCCGAGACGCTGGTAGTTCTGATAGGTATCATCCGGGCTGTTGTCTGTCAGTAGCAGACGGAACTCGTCCAAACCGATTGCCTGAAGTGAAGAGTTCGTAGCATTCCAGTTGGCGAAAATCGGATCCGGTGGCGCCGGCGTCTCTTCATCGTCTTCCTTGCAGCCGACAAAGAAGAGGGCTCCAACCATACTCACGGCGAGCAGGATCATCCACAACTTACGATTCATCATCTATTGGTCTCCTCAGTGATGTTGAGAGTGATTGAATGAGGAAGCTTATTTCAACTTCTTGAGCTCGTCCTGAGCCTTGGCCATGGCCGACGTCCCCGCGAATTCGGCATTCTTGGTGTATTCCTCGAGGGCCTTGACCTTCATGTTCTTCATCTTGACGGCGAGGACCTTGTCAAGCGCTTCCTGAGCCTTCTTCTCGAGCTCGGCCTTCGCCCCGCTCTGTGGCGGCGTGCCCGGCTTGCCCGGTTGCTGAACGCCCGGCTGTCCGGGTTTGCCGGCATTGGCGATCGAATCCAGCTTCATCTTGGCCTGCATGGCCCACGGCGTGTCTGCGTACTTGACCATGACTTCCTGATAGTTGCCGGCCATGAAGGCGGCCTCGGCCAGCTTCATTTTGGCTTCCTTGGCCGCGGGGCTGGTCGCGTACATCTCGAGGACCATGGCGTACTTGCCTTCCGCCACCAATTTTTCGGCGATCTTGTCCTTCGCCATTTGGACGACACTGGCCAGATTCGGATCGGCGCCAAACTTGGCCACCAACTCCTCGTACTGACCGCCGTCGAACATCTTCTGCGCTTCCTTGGCCGGGTTGGAGCAGCCGATCCAGACCAGCGCCAGGGCCGTCACGAGGACGACCAGAATCGCGTTACGCTTCATAAACTGTTTCTCTCCGTTATGCAATGTTTTGCGAGTTGTTTCATGGAAATATCGGCGGAATCGACTCTAGCCCGCAATCCCGAGTCGTTCTCGTGTAATTCCACCAATTCTAAAATTTAACAAGAATATTAGAGAAAATCAATAGGAGATTTCTGTAGCGGGGCCTATAGACAGGTGTGAGCGGTGAGGGACGAGGGATGAACCCCCCTGCCCCCCCAAATCGGAATTTGGGGGGGAGTCGTGGCGGAAGATGCGCGAAGACGCGCACCCCCCCGGCCCCCCCACTGGCTGTGGGGGGAGGGCCGAAGCTCACCGAGACCCCCCCGGCCCCCTGAATCGGAATTTGGGGGGGAGTCGTGGCGGAAGATGCGCTCGTGGCGGAAGATGCGCGAAGACGCGCACCCCCCCGGCCCCCCACTGGATGTGGGGGGAGGGCCGAAGCTCACCGAGACCCCCCCTGCCCCCCCAAATCGGAATTTGGGGGGAGTCGTGGCGGAAGATGCGCGAAGACGCGCACCCCCCCGGCCCCCCACTGGATGTGGGGGGGGAGCCGAAGCTCACCGAGACCCCCCCTGCCCCCCCAAATCGGAATTTGGGGGGGGGGGCGTGGCGGAAGATGCGCGAAGACGCGCACCCCCCCGGCCCCCCACTGGCTGTGGGGGGGGAGCCGATTCACCGAGACCCCCCTTGCCCCCCCAAATCGGAATTTGGGGGGGGAGATCAGACTTCGTGTTTCAGCCAGGTGCCGCGACGGAAGAGCCAGAGCGCGGCGGCGCCGCCGGCGGCATGAGATGCGGTCCAGCCCCACAACAGCCCATAAGGACCAAAGCCGAGGAAGTTCCCGAGCAGCCACATGAAGGGAATCACCATCACCCAAGAGTGGATGATGGAGAGGATCATGGGTGGAGTATTCTGGCCCGCTCCTTCAAAAGCAGTCTCCGCTCCGATGTGTATGCCGATCAAGGGCAGGCTGAGGGCCATGATCCGCAAGAGATTGGTCGCCAACGGATAGAGGGTCACGTCTTTGAAGAAGAAGTGTACAATGAACGGCGCGCCGACAAAGATCAGGCTGCCATAGCCGACCATCATCCAGAAGGCAAGTCGGGTGGACAACACGCCCGCGACCCAGGCCTTGTCCAACGCACGGGAGCCCAGGAACTGACCGATCAGTGCGCCCGTTCCAAGACCGAGGCCGACGACCATCATCACGCCAAAGTGGATGGCCTTCTGACCCATGCCGTAGATTGCCACCACATCGGTGCCGTGGTGTGCAATGAGCTTTACCGCGAACGACATCGCCAGGGCAAAGCTCAATTGGTTCAATCCGGCCGGAGCGCCGATCCGGATCACCGGCCACATTTCCGACCACTTCGGAAGGCTGCGGCTGAACCAACGGACTCTGACCGGAGAACGCGGCCCGGCCAAGAGCGCACAGCCGGCGACCACCACCACGATGTAGGAACCTGACGTCGCGATGGATGCGCCAAGGACGCCGAGTTCGGGAAAGGGACCGACGCCGAAGATCAAGAGCGGATCGAGCACGAGGTTGAACCCCGTGCCGAGGGCTTGCAGCACCATCGCTTCCCGCGGTTTACCGATCGAACGCAACGCGGTGTACACCGAAAAGCTGGTCATCGCGAAGCCCATCGTGACGAACTGCACGACGGAGTATTCCAGCGACAGCGCATGCACGTCCGGCGCGGCGCCCAGAAACGTGAAGCCCCAGTCCATGACCAGGATTCCGAGCAGACCGAAGAGCGTGCCCGCCGCGAACTTGAGATAGAAGGTCGCCTTGATCGCGAGTTCCGTGCGACCCATGTCCTGCTCGCCGAAGCGACGGCTGATCGCGGCTACGCTGCCCGCCCCAATGACCACGTTGGCGAAAGAGCAGAGCCAGATCAACGTCGCGCTCATCGTGACGGCGGCAACCGGAGCCGTGCCGATCCGACCCAGCCAGAACATGCTGACCAGTTCATTAAAGGAGATCACGAGGAAGCCGGTCAGCGACGGCAGGCCCATCGACAGGACCTCTTTCCTGATCTGCTGTTTCAGCTCACGGGCGAAGGGCCGGTGAGTGCCGTGGGCTGCAGGCCCGTGAATAATCTCGGCGACTTTAGGGGGTGGGAGAGTACGAAGCATGGTATGATCCGGTCATGATTGGACAGCGGGGACCGGAATTGAGTTGCAAAACGTGAAACGTGAATCCGGGCGGGTCTGTTTCCCCCCCGGCCCCCCACGGGATGTGGGGGGAGCCAGACCTGGCGCAATCGAAAAAGCCCACCGCTGGTTGGCGATGGGCCGACTAAACCTAAGCTCAAAACAGTCAGAGACTTAAGACCAGCGGTTTCCCTCGCCATTGAGGACCACGGACGGCGCAGCGGCAGCCTCATCGTAGGCCGATGTTGTGCGGGCCGGGGCGAAACTGATTGTGGGAAGCTGGTAGCTCATCGAAAGCCGTGGCGATTGGTGAGAGTGAAACCGGTGCGATTCCGACGTATGTGAAGTGTCAAGATACGAAACGGCGGGCAGGTTGTCAAGGGCGGGGAAGCGCCCCCCCTGATCCCCCCGGGGTCCCTGCAGCGTGTGGGGGAGTGCTGACGCTCCGATTCCGGCCGGGCGGGGACGCCCGGCTCGGCGGGGAAGAGCGGGGCACGTCAAGTCTCAAGAGACGTGCCGCCGCAGGGAAGGCGTGCCGCCGCAGGGAACACTTGCCGCCGCAGGGAGTGGGGGGAGGGCCGACCCTCGGGGTGGTCGGGATTTTGCCTTGCTATTGTGAACGGAAATTGCTAAACTGAGAAAAGCTTAGATCTTGGTGTGGAAAACCGGGCAAATATTGCGGAGGGCGTGGACCATATCTGACGGTTAGTCCGTTTGTCGCGGCGGAGCCGGGAATCGCGGAGATTCCTGCCCGCCAACGTGAAGCCCATTCATCAGGTTGAAGAGAACTTCACCAGCGTCCACGCGATTTCGGGAGTTCCGTTATTTCCATGCCCTTAGGCTTGACCGGTCTTAGTCTTCGATTCATGTATTTCTGGGTCCTTGTCGGACTGGCGGCGATGTGCTTGCCGGCTCAGGCGGGGATTGGTTTGCAGCGTTCCCTGCTGGGGCGCAGCAGCAATGTGCTGCTGGCGCGACCCGTGCGGGGAATTTCGTTTTTTGGCGAGCGGCCGATCTTCGACGTGGCGAGCGACCAGATCAAATCGACGGTCGTGATCGACAGCTCTTATTCGATCGTTACGTTCAGCCTCAAGTCGGGATCAGTGGCGCTGGTGCAGCCGACGGTCCTGACCTACGACGAGTACAAGCAGGCGAGAATCGCGGCCGATCTGCGGAAGCAGCGCAAGGACGAGACCGTGCGGGCCTACAAGAAGGCCTCCCAGCGCCGGACCGGCGAGGGGATCGCGATCGACGTGCCATTCAAGATGAAGTCGAAAGTGTTCCGCCGACTCTTCGGCGGGGACAACGTCGGCGTGCGCGTGCAGGGGCAGATTACGATCAACGGCAATATCCGGCGGCAGAAGTTCGATGAGTTGCAGGCGGCCAATCAGCGCAACACGAATACGAGCTTCCACATCGACATGATCCAGCAGTTCAACATCACCGGCAAGATCGGTCAGAAGGTTGAGGTGCGGGTGGATCAGGATTCGGAGCGATTGTTCGATTTTCAGAACTCGCTCAAGCTGACCTATACCGGTGAAGAAGACGAGATCGTGCAGAAGGTCGAGGCCGGAAATGTCGCGCTGAATCTGGGAACGCGGTTGGCGACGTTTTCAGGGCGCAATACGGGGTTGTTCGGACTCAAGACCGAGTTGAAAATGGGCGCGCTGAAAATGACGGGTATCGCGTCACTGGAGCGCGGGCAGAAGAACCGGCTGTCGCCGCGGGATATTCAGCAGAATGTGCGGCCATTCGACGAGCGTGACTTCCTGAAGAATACCTACTTCTTCATCACGGGCACACAGGGCCAGACGCGGAACGAGCTGGGCGAAGTGACGCATGAGTGGCTGAGCTTCCGCGACAACTACACACGGTACCTCGGGCGGGAACATCGGGCGCTTGCGCAGCCGGAATTTGAACTGTCCGAAATCGAAGTCTATGTGCAGCGGGTAGGGAATATCCAGGAGCAGGTGATTCAGGGGCGCGCGTCGATCATCGAAGAAATGGATTCGCTGGATCTGCCGGAAGATCAGTGGCTGGTTCTGAAGAGCAGAGAACCCCAGAACCACATGCAGGGACAGTGGCTTCGGCTCACGCCCAACACGCAGTATGATGTGCAGCTCCAGCTCGGCTACATTCGGCTAAAGACCCCGGTGCAGGATGGGCAGGCGATCGCCGTCGCGTTCCGGCAGCGCGGAACCGGACCGACGGACACAGTGAGGACGGTATTCGGTACGATGCGGGCCAGCATCGACAGCACACTAAAACTAATCCTGATCAAGCCCGAGGGCCTGTTTCCGACGAGTCTCACCTGGCCGCTGATGTGGCGGCATGTGTACAATCTGGGTGCGAGTAACATCGACCGCTCGACATTTAAGCTGAAGATCGCGCGGCGTTCGGCTTCGTCGGGGCAAGAAGAGACGGCCGTGCCCGGGACGAGCACGAGCTACCTGAGTTACTTCCAGTTCGACACGCAGGGTGCCAACGGCGGCCCGGCCGACGGCGCGGTGGACGATATTCGCGCCCTGATCGACTGGAACTACGGCGAGTTGCATTTTATTACGCTGCAACCGTTTGATACGGTGAGCGATTGGGAAGAAAACGACCAGCCGCTGAATTGGAGTCTGGCCAATTTGGAAGTGGCAAATGAGGACTCGGGGGGCTTCGCGGCGCCCTACTTGTACACGGAGCTGCCCAACACGAATCAGTCAAGGGGAAGCAACTGGCAACTTTCACCGGAGTACAAAGGCTCGACGTCGGTGTTCCAGCTGGGCGCGCTGGTCTTGGAGAATTCCGAAGAGGTCGTGCTGAACGGTCAGCAGCTCAAGCGCGGATCGGATTACACGATTGATTATACATCCGGCGAGCTGAAGATACTGAACGAGGCCGCGAAGGTACAAGGCGCGGACTTGCAGATCACGTTTGAATCGGGGCAGTTCTTCCAGTTGGACAAGAAGACGCTGCTCGGCGCGCGCGCGGAATATGAACTCTGGCCGGACAGCTATGTCGGCGGGATGGTGCTCAAGTTAGACGAGAAGACGTTGGACAAGCGCGTGCGAATCGGCAGCGAACCGCTGCGGAACACGCTCTACGACTTGAATACGAGCTTGAAGTTCAAACCGAAGTTTCTGACGCACGCGGTCGATGCGCTGCCGTTCGTGCGGACGGACGCCGCGTCGGAGTTCCAGATCGACGCCGAAGTCGCGCAGGTGTTCCCCAACCCGAACGCGCTGGAGAATCCGCGGACGGGCGACTACAACGGATTGGCGTTCCTCGACGATTTTGAAGGCTCACGACGATCGGCGCCGCTGGGATTGCAGCGGAAGCAGTGGACGATATCCTCGATTCCGAGCGACTCGTTGATCGATCACAACCGGGCGCGGCTGCGCTGGTGGAATCCGAACACGGACAATCAGGTTCCGGTGCAGGAGGTGTTCCCGGACCGGCAGGTGAATTCGAACGTGGCGAACACGCTGCAATCGCTGCTGATGGAGATTACGCCCGACGAGGCGATCAGCGACGCGGAGAAACAGCGACAGTGGGCGGGCGTGATGCGGTATCTCGGCGAAGGCTACTCCGATCAGTCGCGGGCGCAGTATCTGGAATTCTGGGTGCGGTTGCCGCGCGGGGAAGAGCAGCCGGATGCGCGACTGGTGTGCGACCTCGGCGTGGTTTCGGAAGACGCCTTGCCGAACGACAGCATGGACACCGAGGACCAGCCGCTCGAGGGACAGAGCGCGGTGAGTCCGCAGCGCGAGTACGGCAACGGAATCTGCTCCGATAACGAGCAGACCGGCATCGATGGGAAGTTCGGGGCGGATCCGCAGGATTCCGCCTATTGGAACGGATTGGATAACCCGCCGATTCCGTCGTGGGACGACTGGGCGCACGAGTCGAACAGCGATGAATTCGGTCAGGTCAACGGCACGGAGAATAACAAGGGCGATGAGAGCGGAACGTATCCCGATACCGAGGACCTGAACAACAACGACAATCTGGATCAGGCGAACAGCTACTTCTCGTATCAATTGACGTTGTCCGAATCCGATCCGCATATTGTGGGCGGGAATTTCGACAACAAGTGGCGGCTATTCCGGATTCCGCTGAAC